>NZ_JBHWUU010000088.1:0-11964 GCF_042737375.1 Streptomyces sp. NPDC060000 | reverse complement strand
CCACGGCCCTGCGGATCAGCGGTCCACCCGTTTCAGAGCTCGGCTGACCGCGTCGACCAGGTCGTGCCAGGCCTCGTACTGGCGGCGTGGTGCGGCCCGGCGCAGCTCGTGGACCCGGCCGGGCCAGTCCACGCCCAGATCCGCCAGGAGCCGCAGGTCCTCCCGGGCGCTGGGCGCCCGGCCCGAAAGGGTGTCGCCCTCCATGGGGACGACCGCGCCGGACAGCAGGCGCAAGCCTTCCGCGGTGAGCGACTGGACGGTCCCCTCGGCCACCAGCCCGCCCGCGAGTCGGTCCGCCGATTCCCCGTCCACGGACCACACCAGACGGTGTGGCTGGGCTCCCGCCCGGACCAGCTCCCGCCAGCGAGTGCTGTCCAGTCCCCGCTCGTACGCGGTGAAGACCAGCCGGGCCACCGCGACGCCGATGCTCCGGCGCAGACCCTCCGCGGTGCGGCCCGTGTGCCCGGCCAGCGACACGCGTACCGCCGACTCGATCTCGCTCACCGGCACATGCACGGCGACCGGGATCCGGCCGGGTTCCAGCCCCGCCTCGCGAGCCCGTTCCAGACCGAACATCCAGGTGTCCAGGACGTCCTCGTACTGCTCCTCGCCGTAGACGGGGCCCGCGGCGACGCCGATGCCCTCGGCGAGGCAGTCACCCATGGTGGCCAGTCCCACCGGGTCGGCGGGCAGCCGCACCAGCAGGTTGGGCCGGTCCACGGTCCAGTGCAGCGAACGTGCCTCGGCGAGCGCGGCGGCCGCGTCCAGCGTGTGGCCGATGGGGGCGCAGACCTGCCCCTCGGCGCCCCGGCTCCGCCGCCACACCGGCAGCAGCGCGTCGCAGACCGCCCTGGCCTCGCGACCGGACAGAGCGCGGGCGGCCTCCGCGGGGCCCGCGCAATAGGCGCTCAACTCGCCCAGCCGGGAGCGCAGTTCGCCACGGTCGAGCTGCGCGCCCAGGCCGTCTAAGACGCACCCGACGCCCGTGATGCCGTACGTGGCCAGGAAGTGCTCCAGTTCCCCGGCGAAGGGCTCTCGCCGGCCGGCGCCCTCGAGCCACAGGGACACGCCTTCCGCGGCGAGCTGTTTCAGGGGAGTGGCCGTCATCCTCGTACTCTCGGCCCTGGCCCACCGTTCGAGTGAGGACATGGTCACGGGTCCCCCATTCCGCTGGGCGTTCGGATTCCTGCTATTGAGTCGAAAGGTAGGGAGAACGGGGAGCCCGGGGCCAATCCGCCGAACAGTCCTTGTCAGTTACACGGGGAATCCGGTGGAGAGCTGACAAAGTCCATGAGAATTCTTTTACATCGAGCCCGGAACGGGCGAGAATCGACGGGCCCGCACGCCGGCCCCGCTTTCAGGCGTCCGCCGTGACCAGCTGGTGCTCGGGGTCGACCCGCACCTGGTGGTAGCCGTGCTCCAGCACCTCCCGCCGGGGGCGTGTCCGCGGGGCGCGGACCAGGACCCGCTTGAGCCAGCGGTCGCTGCCGTCGTAACGGGGCCGGAAGGCCACACGGCCGTGCACCACGGCGTCGTTGTCGACGATCAGCAGGTCGCCCGGCCGCAGCGGCACGATGAACCCGCACTCCTCGAACGCGTCGCCCAGCTGCCGGTACGCGTCCGCGAACGCGGCGTCCTCGGTCAGCACCCGGGTGTAGGACGGGTCGTAGCGCACGCACAGACCCCCGTCCCCGTCCCACACCGTGGCCATGCCGATCCGCTCCTCGTGGGCGGCGTCCTGGTCCTCGTAGCTGTCGTCCGGCTCGATGACCAGCGCCGGCCTGCGCAGCTGCTCGACGGCGGCCCCGGAGAGCGGGGCCCGGCGGATGCCCGCCAGGCGGGTCCCGATGTCGTCGGGGTTGCGGAGGCAGGCCAGCAGCAGCAGATCGGCCCGCGACGGGTGGAAGCCGTCCTCGGTGTGCCAGGCGAGCGGCACGGTGCTGCTCGCGCCGACCTGCATCCCCTCGTAGCCCGGGCTGGGCAGGATGTTGTGCACGATCCGGCCGTCCTGCTGATCGGTCCAGCCGAACACGCCGCCGAGCAGCCGGGCGGTGAGTGCCAGCGCCACATCGTGCGCCGCGCAGTCGTCGGGGTCGGCGGTGGACCAGTGCGAGGGAGTCGGCCCCGGTTCGGCGAAGCCGTCGAACAGGCCGCGGACCACCCGGAACCCGTCGGCCGGGTCGGGGCTGCCGATCCAGTCGCGCAGCGCCCCGGCGAGCGGCTCGGGCAGCTGCCACTCGGGGCGGCCGAGCACCGAGTCGCCGCGGGCGCCGGCCGCGACCCGCTCGCACACCGCCTCGGTGAACGCCTCCCGCAGGTGCGGGGGGACGCTGTGGACCTGGATCTCCGGCATGGTGGCCTCTCGGGTGAGGGTCGGGGGAGTGGGGTGGGCCGGGTCGGACGCGGCGCCGGGCCGCGTCCGGGCGGCGGGCGCCGTCGGCGGCGCGGCCTCGCGGTACCCGCTCACAGGGCTCGGGCCGCGGCGCGCAGCCGGTCCAGGGCCAGCTCCTGGTCGGACAGCAGGTGCTTGGCCCGGTTGCGTACGGACGTCTCGGCCACGGCGGGCTCGTCGCGGGCCATCGCCACACCGATGCGCAGGGCGCTCCAGTGATGCGCCACCCGGTCCACGGTGCGGGCCGCCTCCAGCAGCGCCGGGGAGTCGAACTCCCGGGCCGTCGCGGCCAGGTAGTCGCCGTGCACACCGGTCATCGCGAGGACCGCGCCGGTGACGATGAACGTCTCGTCGATCACCGACTCGTCACCCGCCGCCAGCCGGTCGCCCAGCTCGTCCAGGAACCGCTGCTGGCCCGAAAGGCCCGTCAGCTCCGGGCCGGCCTGGGCGGTCGCGAACCCCCGCTCGTTGGCATCGAGGACACTCCGGACGAAGTCCCGGTCGTGCACGGGCACTTCACCGGAGACGCCGACCTCCAGCCAGCGGTTGGCCACCGGGTTGTCGGTGAAGAACAGGTCCCGGTCGTGCAGCACCGGGTTCGCCGAGTCACGCGCGTCGGTGAACTGACCGATCGGGATGGCCCCCTGGAAACGTGGCGGCACCGGGTCGGCGATCAGGACCAGCTCGCGCTCGTCGTCGAAGCCGTACACCGTGAGCAGGTGGTTGGTGTGCACATCCCGGTAGGCGGGACGGAACGGCAGATGGAAGTTGTCCGCCGCGGCCGCGACCGGCGCGCCCGCCAGCACCGCGGCCCGCACCTCCTGCCAGCCCGACGCGGCGTCCTTCGGCCAGTGCCAGCGGGACCACACCGGGTGGTGCGGCGCCATGCTCTCCAGCAGGCCCTCGCGGTGCAGCGGGAAGAAGTACTCCTCGCGGCGGATGTCCCCCGGCCGGTGGAAGAACCCCCAGTGGGCGCCGAGGACCTGGAGCGGGTCCAGGCCGTGGTGTCGGAGCAGTACCCCCATGGTGGTGTGCAGGCAGTGCCCCAGGTCGTGGCGCCAGTGCGAGATGTTGGGCAGCTCCACCCTCATGCCTCTACCGTCCTTCGGGTCTCCAGGGTCATGGCGAACAGGTGCATGGCCGGGTTGTCGGGCAGCTCCACGGCCGTCACGGCACCGGGAACGGTGACCGGCACCCGCTGCGACCAGACGGACGGCAGCATGTTGTGCTGGGAGTGCCGGGGATACATGAGGTAGCGGGTGCGGAAGGCCAGCAGCTCGCCGAAGCGCTGGTCGGTCTCCGGCCAGAAGTCCGAGATGCGCAGCCACTGACGGCGCGCCGCACCGTCCGCGTAGTGCAGCGTCAACTCGTCCTCGGTACGGCGTTCGGCGGCGGCCAGTACATGGATCCACTGGACGTCGGTCGCCGGCAGCCGCACCAGCTGGCCCCGGCAGCGCAGGTTGTCCAGGGTGGTGCCGGCCGCGGCGGGGCCCTGGTTCGGCAGCCGGAAGGGCGTTCCCTCCACGACCGTCTCACCGTCCTCGCCGGGCAGTCCTTCCGCGGGAAACGTATTGCCCCACACATTGAAACCACCGGTGGTGGGCCAACGCCTCGGCGCGGAAACACCTTTTCCGTTGAAAAGGCCGTCCAGGGAGACCGGGATGAATTCTTCTTCTCTCACCCTCGGCCGAACGGAATCCACTAGGTTCGCCATATGAACCTCCTTGACAGTGCGATAGACATTGCATTCATGGGATTCGGTGCCGGTCCGTCGGTCACCGCCGCACTGGCGGGACAGGTGGCGGCCGTCACGCGGGCCTCGTTCGCCGATTCGGACCCGCTGCCGGGACTGCCGCGGCCGGACGGGGCATTCGAGTCCGCCGAGGTGGTGACCGCCGATCTCGCGGCGGGCGCCGGACTGTGGATCGCCCGGGACGCGGACGGAGAACTCCTGGGCAGCATCCGAGCGATGCCCAAGGGTCCCCGGACCTGGGAGGTGCGCCGGCTCGGCGTGGCCCCCGAAGCCCTCGGTACGGGTCTCGCCCGGCGCCTGGTGCGCGCGCTGGAGGCCGAGGCGGTCACGGGCGGCGCGGACCTGGTCGTCCTCGACGCCGTCGTGGAGCGCGGCAATCCTCCGGTGTACGCCCGGCTCGGCTACCGGACCGTCCGCTACCTCCCCAACCCCGACAAGCCGCTCAGCGAGGTCACGATGGAGCGTGCGCTTGCCGGGCCCCCGGAGCCCGTCCGTCATCCGCACCCGACCGGGACACTGCCCGAGGAGGCCGCGCTGCTGGACTGGTTCGTCACCGGGGACGGCAGGATCGCCGCCGTTCTGGGGACGCATCGGGGAACGGACGAGTTCGCGGGGGTCGCCCGGCGCGGTGCGCGGGCGGGCGGGACCGGACCGGTCCGGCACATCGGCACGGACGCCTGGGCGGGTCCGGCCGATGTGCGTGCACGGTGGCGGGAGTTGCTGGCCGTCCACGCCGACGGCGTCGACGCGGACCCGGGAAGCGGGGATCTGCTGACCTTCGGCCGTGGCCCGGCCGGGATCGCGCCCTTCCTGATGCCCCGCACGGTCGCCGACCCCGTCCTCGCGCTGTGCCGCATCCGTCCCACGGATCCGGCGCCCCGCTCGCCGGGACGGGGCTGAGCGACCCCTTCCCTACTGTTCGAAAGCTTCCTGGGAGCCATACCGGACGACCTCCTCGGCGGCCTCGGCGATCCGCTCGGCGCTCACTCCGGCCAGCGCGAGCAGTTCACGCTCGCTGCCGACCTCGTCGTGGAAGCCGTCCGGTACGCCGATCCTGCGCACCCGGCACGGTGAACGCTCTGCGGTCAGCTCGGTGACCGCCGAGCCGAGGCCGCCGACCAGCACGTGGTCCTCGACCGTGACCAGGCCCGCGGTCTCCCGGGCCGCGGCGAGTACGGCCTCCTCGTCGATTGGTTTGACGGTGTGCATGTTGAGGACCCGGGCGGCGATACCGCGACCGGCCAGCAGATCGGCCGCGGCGAGCGCCTCGCAGACCGGCAGCGGCCCGGTCGCCACGATCGTCACGTCGTGGCCGGCCCGCAGCAGGTCCGCCTTGCCGATCCGGAACTCGTACGGGCCGTCGTGCACCAGTGGGGTGGCCTTGCGGCCGAGCCGCACATAGACCGGGCCGGGGAAGACGGTGGTGTCGGCGATCGCCCGGATGACGTACTCGGTCTCCGCCGCGTCGGCCGGCACCACCACCGTCAGGTTCGGCAGGGTGCGCAGGATCGCCACGTCCTCGAGGGCGTGATGGGTGGGGCCGTAGTGCGCGGCGGAGAAACCGCCGTGCGTGCCCACGATGCGCACCGGCAGGTTGTTGCCCGCGATGTCGACCTTCACCTGCTCACAGGCGCGGGTGGCCGCGAACGAGGCGATGGTGTTGGCGAACGGCACCAGGCCGTCCGCGGCGAGTCCCGCCGAGACGCCCATCAGATTCGCCTCGGCGATGCCCAGGTTGACGTACTGGCCCGGGAGCGCGGCCTCGAAGGTGTCCTCGAGACCGCCCATGTCCGTGTCCACGGCGAAGATCCGCGGGTCGGACGTGGCGATGTCGAGCAGGGTCGCCCGGTAGACGTCGCGGGCCGCCCGCGCATACCTCTCCTTCCAGGCGTCGACGAGGACGGTGTCCGCGGTGTCGTCGGTGTTCTCGACGGATTCGACGACGGTCACGGCTGCCTCCTGGAACGGGCCCGCAGACCGCCGAGCGCGCGCCGGTGCAGAGTCGGGCCGAGTTTCACCGAATGCGATTTCTTCTTGTCCTCGAACAGCGGGACACCCTTGCCCTTGACCGTTTCGGCGATCACCATCGTGGGCCGGTCACCGGCGGCGGGCGGTGCGGTGAACACCGCGCGCAGGGCGTCCAGGTCGTGACCGTCGACCTCGACGGTCTCCCAGCCGAAGCTGCGCCATTTGTCCGCCAGTGGCTCCAGGCCCATCCGTTCCTCGGTGTACCCGGTGATCTGGAGCCGGTTGCGGTCCACGACCGCGGTCAGGTTGCCGAGCCGCAGATGGGCCGCGGACATCGCGGCCTCCCACACCGAGCCCTCCTGGATCTCGCCGTCGCCCATCAGCACGAAGACCCGGCTGCCACGGCCCTGGCGCCGGGCGGCGATCGCGCTGCCCACCCCGAGCGAGAGGCCGTGGCCCAGCGAGCCCGAGGGGAACTCCACGCCGGGCAGCCGGCGCAGCGGGTGCCCGGCGAGGCGGCCGCCGGTCACCCCGTACGAGGCGAGCTCCTCGGCGGGCAGGAAGCCCCGGGCGGCGAGCACGGCGTACAGGGCGGCGCTCGCGTGTCCCTTGCTGAGGATGAAGCGGTCCCGGTCGGCCCAGTCGGGCTCCTCGGGCCGCAGTCGCAGTACCTCGTTGTAGAGCAGGGCCAGCACGTCGGTCGCCGACAGGCTGCCGCCGATGTGGGTGCCGTCCGCGCTGGTGCCCATCTCGAGGACGCGTTCCCGGACCAGCTGGGCGAGTTCGGGGGTGGGAAGCGCGCAGAACGTGCCGGTTGTCTCGGTCACGGTGGTCATCGCTCAGACCCCCGCCTTCTCGGCCGCGTGCCACGCGGGACGGTGGTCGATGCCGGCGGCCGCGGTGCCGAGCACGTCCAGGTGGCCCCAGACCTTCTCGAAGCCGTCCGCGATGCGCTGCAGGACCGGGCCCGAGGCCGGGTTGAGGTGCCAGCGCTGCAGCGTCAGCGAGTCCTCGATGACCTCACAGGTGACCGGGAAGTCCTCCGCCCGGTGGCCGAGTTCGCGAAAAGCGGGCTGGCCGGGCAGCGGCAGCACCTGGTACGGCTGCACCGGTATCCCCTCGGCGCGCAGCGCGCGGCGCAGGATCGAGCGCATCGCACCCGGTGCCACCCCGGCGTGGCCCATCGCGGCCGGGTCGAAGCGCAGCCGCAGGATGTGCCAGGCGTGGGTGCGGTCGGCCGGGGTGTGCGGCACCACGATGCCCGGCAGGTGCCGGATCCGGTCCAGGAAGGCCTCGACGTTGCGGGTGCGGGCCGCGTGGTACTCGTCGAGCCGGGCGAGCTGGGCCCGGGCGAACGCCGCCTGGACCGCGCTCAGTTTCTCGTTGCCGGCCAGGACGCGGGAGCGGTAGTCGCGCTCCTTGGCACCCTGGAGCTGTTCGCCGAACTGGCGGCGCAGCTCCACCTGGCGGTGCAGACCGGCCGAGTCGGTGGTGACCAGTCCGCCTTCACCGCACGTGGGCAGGTTCTTGACGACGTTGAGACTGAAGGTGGCGATGTCACCGAGCGAGCCGGTGCGGGCGCCCCGGTAGGTCGCCGCGTGGGACTGGGCCGCGTCCTCGACGAGCAGCAGCCCGTACCGGTCGGCGAGCGCGCGGAACGCGGTCATGTCGGCGGGCAGACCGTGCAGATGGACCACCACGATCGCCCTGGTGCGAGGCGTGATCGCGGCCTCGGCGGCAGCCGGGTCCATGCAGAAGGTGACCGGGTCGATGTCCACGAAGACCGGTCGCAGCGATTGCTGTACGGGGCCGATCGCGCTGGCGACGAAGGTGAGGGCCGGCACGAGGACCTCGGCGCCCGGCTCGATCCCGCCGGCCGCGAGGGCCAGCGCGATGGCGGCGGTGCCGTTGGAGACGGCGGCGCAGTGCGCGGCGCCGACGTAGTCGGCCCACTCCCGCTCCAGGAGCTGCACCTCGCCGTCGGTGTTGTTGGAGGTGAACTGGCCGCTGTCGAAGACCCGTAGGGCCGAGGCGCGTTCGGCGTCCGTGACCACCGGCCAGCCGATCAGTGCCGGATCCGCGTCCTGGGCGGTCACCGTGCGGGTGCCGCCGAACATGGCGAGCTTGGACATGACGATCAGACTCCGATCGAGAGGCCGTCGGCCACGGGAACGCGGCCGACGCAGTCGGCGGTGTGCACGGCCATCCCGGCACGGTTCGGCAGCCGCAGCGCGAGCAGTTCCTCGCGGCGGGGCACCGGGATGCGGGCGGTGCGACGGCCGTCGTCGGTGGTGCCGGTGCCACGCAGCCACTCGGGGTCGGCGCCCTCGCGGTAGTGCAGCCACACCTCCTCGTCCAGCTCGGCGTCGTCGTCGAGCGAGACCAGCAGGCGGATCCAGTCGTAGTGGCCGGCCGGCACGGGCAGCAGGCTGCCGTCGCAGGCCAGGGGTGCGGCCAGCGGGATCGTGGTGACGCGGGTGGGCCTCGTCTGCGTACTCATCGGGATCATCTCCAGCGCGTTGTGGCCGGGGCGGCCGTCGGAAGGGGTCGTCACCGGGGGTCCAGCCGGCCGAGGACGTAGTCGGCGTAGCGGCCGACCATGCCGGTGCCGAGGACGTCGATCGCACCGTGGAACTCGGGGGTGTGGTTGACCTCGTTGACGAACACCTCGCCGTCCGGGCCCTCCAGGAGGTCCACGGCGAGCACGCCCTCGCCGATCGCCTCGGCGGTCGCGACCAGGAGCTTCTCCAGATCGGGGGTGACCGGGCAGACCTGGGGGCGCCCGCCGCGCGCCGTGTTCGTACGCCAGTGATCCGAGTACTTGTAGATCGCGCCGACCACCTCGCGGCCGAAGACGTACGCCCGGATGTCGCGGCCCGGCTTGTCGATGTACTCCTGGACGTACGTGATCTGGTGCTGTGTACCGGTCAGCGCGGCCTTGTACTCGAGGACCGCCTCCGCCGTCTCGTGGTCCTTCAACCGGGCACCGAGCCGGCCCCAGGAGCCGGTCAGCGGCTTGGTGACCGCCGGGTAGCCGAACCCGTCCAGGGCGTCGAGTGCCGCGTCGGGCGTGAGACCGACCATCACCCGCGGGGTGGGGATGCCGGACGCCAGCAGCCGCAGTGTCGTGAGCAGCTTGTCGCCGCAGGTCGTGATGATGTCGTGGCTGTTCACGACCGTCAGCCCCGCGTGTTCCAGGATGCGGGTCGCGTACACGTTGCGGGTGTGCGAGATCTCCCGGCTCAGCGCGCCCCGGTAGGGCAGCCGTAGCTCGTCCGGGCGGAACACCGCGGTCCGCGAGTCGAGGAGCTCGTAGGCCACCTTGCGGCGGTCGAACTCCTCCAGCAGCAGGCGCTCCTCGATCCGGATCCGCGAGTGGAGCACGGCGATCGGAGCGTCCGGGCCGCCGTGGACGGCGGACGCGGCGGGTGTGGTGGGTTCGGTCATCGGGATACCCCCGCTTTCTCGCCGGCGCCCACCGGAACCCCGCCGAGCGAATCGGCGAGGAGCCCGAGGGCATCGGTCAGTACGTCGACAGAGAGCCGGTAGTCGCGCAGGTCGATGTGCTCGTGATCGGTGTGGTCCAGGCTCGCGTCGCCGGGACCGTAGGCCGCGACCGGACAATTCCAGTGCGGCACCACGACGTTCATGTCGGACGAGCCGAGCTTCACCTTGGGGACGGGCCGCAGCCCGCGGCCCCTGATCGCGGCGGTCAGCGCCCGCACCACCGGGTCGGTACGCGGCGAGCGGACCGCCTCGGTGCGCTCGACGACCGTGACGCGGCCGCCCGCGGCCTGCTCGTCGAGCCAGCCGAGGAAGCCGTCGGTGTCGAAGCCGGGCGGCATCCGGCACGAGATGTCCAGCGTTGCCCGCTCGATGTCGCCGGACATGCCCACCAGGGCGGGCAGCGCCCGCTCGAAGAACGGGGCGTCCGGGTGGAACCGGGCGAGCCGGTCCCGCAGCCGGGACCAGAATCCGGTGGCGACCTCGGTGGCCTTCTCCTCGGGACTGCTGGTGTGCGCGGCCGGCCGCTCGACCTCGTAGCGCAGACGCAGGATGCCCTTGTAGCCGAGCACCACCCCGTCCACGCCGCTCGGCTCACCGATCACCAGCGCGTCCGGGGCGTGCCGGCCGATCAGATGCAGCGCACCGCGCGATTCGCGTTCCTCCTCCACGGCCCCGACCACCACGATCCGTGCCCGCACACCGGCGGCACGGGCGCGCGCCGCGCCCCAGGCCATCGCGGCCAGCGGGCCCTTCGCGTCGACGGTGCCGCGGCCGTGCAGCAGCTCGCCGCGACGAGCGACGGGAAGAACGCCGGGGACCGTGTCGATGTGTCCGAGGAGCATGATGACCGGTCCTTCCGCGGCGCCGGTCTCGCCGATGGCGTTGCCCGCCTCGTCGACGTACGCCGTGAAGCCCATGGCGTCGAGCCGCCGGACGAAGAGGTGCGCGGCGCTCTCCTCGCCGCCGGACACGGACGGCGTCGACACCAGGTCGAGCAGGAGGGGTACGGGGTCGGGCGCGGAGTGCACCGTGGAGGAGCCGGGATGGTTCACGGCCGGGACTCCCGGCTCTCGGCGCCGATCGCGTTGTAGTCGCAGAGCAGCATGTCCCGTACGCCCGTGCCCGCGCCGTCGCCGGTGAGCGCGGTGATCGGCGTGACCTCGTGCATGATCGCCGAGTCGATCACGACCATCCCGTCCAGCGGGTCGGTCAGGGTCAGCCGGGTGTCGGGCAGTCCGTCGCGGTAGACGATGGACTCGCCGCCGGTGCAGTTGCGGCGCCCCAGCAGGTGCATGCCGATGTAGTCGTGTCCGTCGCGGTGCCGGCCCTCGGGGGTCGGCAGACCGGGGGTCTCGCCCGCCACCGTGCGCACCAGGTGCAGTCCGATCTCCCACCGCCGGCGACCGTCTCCGGCGCCGATCAGCCGCAGCCCCTCGGCGAGCAGGTTCAGCAGCACCGGATGCGAGAGGTCGGCCCGGGCGACCGGCTCGAAGTGCCGGGACCTGCCCATGTGGATCGGTATGTGCTCGGCGGACTGCTGGAACCGGGCGTGTGCCAGCGGCGTGAACCGCGTACCGTCCACTCCGGCCTCGGCACGCACCCGGCCGTAGCGGCGGTAGCGGTAGGTACTGCCGTCGGCCAGGTTCTCGTCGAGCACCAGGTCGTCCCAGAGAGCCTGGAACGAGGCCAGTTCGGCCGGCGGGAAACGTTCGGGCGAGCGCCCCGCGCGCAGGACGGTGAAACCTTCGCGGAAGAGCTCGGATCCGGTGATGTCGGTCGCCGTGGTGCGGTCCTCGGCGAGCAGCGTGGGTGCGGTGGCCATACGGAGTTCTCCATTCGGCAGCCCGAGAACGACGGGCGCTGTCGAGGGGTCGGTACGGGTACGGGGGAGTGTTCTTCAGACGGCGAGGGCCTCCGGGCTCGCATCCACGCTGGAATCCGTGCCCGCATCCGCGCCTGACGCCGTGGTGAGGGCTGCGCTCGACTCCGTGTCACCGCCGGGCCCGGCGGCGAGCTGCTCGATGGTGTGGTTGCCGAGCAGGACGGCCAGGGGCACCGGAGAGCCGACGTCCGAGAGGAGCTGGAACATCTGCACCGCGCGCAGTGAGTCACCGCCCACGTCGTAGAAGTCGTCCTGGACGCCGATGTCCCGCACCCCGAGAACCTCGGACCACAGCTCGGCGATGACCAACTCGTCGGTGGTGCGCGGGGCGACGGACACCCGGTCGCCCGACACCCTGGTCGGAGAGGGGAGTTGTTTGTGGTCGGTCTTGCCGTTGGGGAGTTGGGGGAGGTGGGTGAGGTGGGTGAGGTAGGTGGGGATCATGGCGGTGGGGAGGTGGGT
>NZ_JBHWUU010000087.1:0-41579 GCF_042737375.1 Streptomyces sp. NPDC060000 | reverse complement strand
GCGAGGGGGGTGCTCAGTCCTCGCCGAGGTACGCCTTGCGGACGGACTCGTCGTGCAGGAGGTCCTGGCCGGTGCCGGAGAGGACGATCTTGCCGATCTCCATGACGTGGCCGTGGTCGGCGAGCGACAGGGCGGCCTGGGCGTTCTGTTCGATGAGCAGGATGGTCATGCCCTGCGCCTTGAGTTCGGCGATGGTGGACATGATCTTCTGCATCATGATGGGGGAGAGGCCCATGGAGGGTTCGTCGAGCATGAGCAGTTTGGGCTGGGACATGAGGGCGCGGCCCATGGCCAGCATTTGCTGCTCACCGCCGGACAGGGTGCCGGCGGCCTGCTTGCGGCGCTCTCCCAGGATGGGGAAGAGGTCGTAGGCGCGCTGGATGTCCTTTTCGATGCCCTGCTTGTCGCTGCGGAGGAATGCGCCGAGGCGGAGGTTGTCCTCGATCGTCATGCGCGGGAAGATGTGCCGCCCCTCGGGGGAGTGGGCGAGTCCGAGCGAGACGATGTCGTGGGCGGGGGTCTTCTTCAGCGATTTGCCGTTGAACTTGATCTGGCCGCCGACGGGCTTGAGCAGGCCGGACAGGGTGCGCAGGGTGGTGGTCTTGCCGGCGCCGTTGGTGCCGATCAGGGTGACGACCTCGCCGGCCTCGACCTTGAAGGAGATGCCTTTGACGGCTTCGATCTTGCCGTAGGCGACTCGGAGGTCCTCGACTTCGAGCAGTGCGGTCATCGGTCGTTCTCCTTGCCGGGCGCGGCGTCCGTCGGGGTCTGGGCGCTTCCGGCGTTGGCTTCGGCGGCCTCGACTTCGGCTGTGTCTTCGTCGGCGGGGGCGTTTTCGAAGGGTTCGCCGAGGTAGGCGGCGACCACTCGTTCGTCGCCCTGGACGGTTGCGCTGTCGCCTTCGACGAGTTTTTCGCCTTGGACGAGGACGGCGACGCGGTCGCAGAGGTTGAAGATGAAGCGCATGTCGTGCTCGATGACGAGGACGGCGATGCCCTTGTCGCGGATGGCGAAGACGAGCTCTTCGGTCGCGCGGGTTTCCTGGGGGTTCATGCCGGCGGTGGGCTCGTCGAGGAGGAGCAGTCCGGGTTCGCTGGCCAGGGCCCGGGCGATTTCGAGCTTGCGCTGTTCGCCGTAGGGGAGGTTGCGGGCGAGGTGGTCGGCCTTCTTCTCCAGGCCGATGAACTCGAGGAGTTCCATGGCGCGTTCGCGGGAGGCGGCTTCGGCCCTGTGGAAGGAGGGGAGGCGCAGGACGGCCGACCAGAAGCCTTCTTTGGTGCGGGTGTGGCGGCCGACGAGGACGTTTTCCAGGACGGTCATGTTGCCGAAGAGGCGGATGTTCTGGAAGGTGCGGGCGATGCCGGCGGCGGTGACCTTGAAGGATTTGGGGGGCAGGACGTTGCCCTTGAAGCGGACCTCTCCCTCGGTGGGGATGTAGAGGCCGGTGAGGCAGTTGAAGAAGGTGGTCTTGCCTGCGCCGTTGGGGCCGATGAGGCCGACGATCTCTCCGCTGTTGACGGTGAGGTCGACGTTGCGGACGGCGGTGAGGCCGCCGAATCGCATGGTCACGCCGCGGGCGTCGAGCACCGTTTCGCCGACAGGGGCGGCAGGGGCGTCCTTGGTGGTGGTGTCGGTGGTCATGGTGGTCAGGCCCCTGCCTTCGTGAGGACGGTGGGCGCTTCCGCGTCTTCGTGGAATTCGAGCTGGCGGCGCCGGTTGGGGATGAGTCCCTCGGGGCGGAAGCGCATCAGCAGGATGAGTGCGAGACCGAAGGCGAAGAGCTGGTAGTCGCCGAGGAACTGGAGCTTGTTGGGGATGAGGAACAGCAGGGACGCGCCGATGAGCGGGCCGCTGATGGTGCCCATGCCGCCGAGGACGACTGCGGCGAGGAGGAAGGCGGAGTTGGGGGGAATGGGGCCGGCGAAGAGGTACTGCTCGGGTGTCACGGTGTAGGTGACGTGGGCCTGGACGGTGCCGGCGAGTCCGGCGAGGGAGGCGCCGACGGCGAAGGCGATGAGTTTGACGCGGAAGCCGTTGATGCCCATGGCGAGGGCGGCGGTCTCGTCCTCGCGGATGGCGACCCAGGCGCGGCCGATGCGGGAGTCGCCGCTGCGTCGGAAGACGAGGACGACGACGGCGGTGATGATCAGCATCAGGAAGAAGTAGTTGGCGAAGCGGCCGATGCTGTATCCGGCGATGTCGTGGACGGCGCCGAAGTCGAACCCGAGGATGTTCAGGTTCGGGATGGAGGAGATGCCGTTGGAGCCGTTGGTGATGTCGGGGCCCGAGGTGCCGTCGAGGTTGTTGGCGGTGATGCGGAAGATCTCGCCGAAGCCGAGGGTGACGATGGCGAGGTAGTCGCCGCGCAGGCGCAGGGTCGGGGCGCCGATGAGGACGCCGAAGACGAGGGATGCGCCGGCGCCGACTAGTGCGGCGGCCCAGAACGGGAAGTGCACGTGGAAGGGGGAGCTGGGGGACCCGGAGACCATGGCCGCTGCGTAGGCGCCGACGCCGAGGAAGGCGACGTAGCCGAGGTCGAGGAGGCCGGCGAGGCCGACGACGATGTTCAGGCCGAGGGCGACGGTGGCGAAGATGAGGATGTAGACGCCGATGGTCGCGTACTGGTCGTCGGTCTGGGTGAAGGGGAAGAGGGCGGCGGTGACGAAGGCGCCGCAGGTGGTGATGCTCTGGTGCCGGGCGGTGATCTGGCTTGCCTGGGCGACGAGGCCGGCCTTGTTGAGGGCGGCGAAGCCGAAGCCCGCGGTGATGAGGAAGCCGACGAACAGTTCGTCGTACTCGGTGCCGATGCCGTAGGTGAAGACGGTGAGGCCGAGGGCGAGGACGGCGACGATGATCAGGATCTCGGCGTAGGAGGGCAGCTTGCCGAGGGGCTTGGCGGTGCCGGAGGCGAAGGCGGTTTTGACGGTCTCCCACTTGTGGGCGGCCTTGTGCCGGGTGTGCTCCCACGAGGTGTCGTCGGGGTCGATCGGGTCGGCCTCGGGGTGCTCGAAGGGCAGGGCGAGGGCGCCGAGGAAGGCGGCGAGGCTGCCTATGGCGACGAGGTAGCCGCCGATTTCGAGGTTGACGACGCCGCCGAGGTTGGTGCTGATCGCGATGACCGTGTACCAGCTGGTGGCGAAGGTGGCGAGGGCGGCGAACTTGATGGCGCCGTCGCCGCCGGCGGGGATGAGCCAGCCGAGGCCTTTGATGCCGTAGGTGGCGAGGGCGAAGAGGGTGGTGAGGGCGGCGCCGATGAGGACGAGGACCTGGAGGCCGCCGGGGTAGCCGTAGACGGTGAGGTCGCCGGGGAAGGCGGAGGTCCAGGTCCAGGCGAGGAAGGTGGAGATGATGGTGAGGATGCCGCCGCCGGTGGCGAGGGCGCGGCCGGCGGCTGCCGGGATGCCGATGAGGCCGGCCTGGGCGGAAGCGGGCTTGTCGAGCGCTTCGGCGGTGGTGGTCTGTGTCGTCATCGGTGTCACGCCCTGTCCGCGACGCGCTCGCCGAGCAGGCCCTGTGGCCGCAGCAGGAGCACGAGGATGAGGAGTACGAAGGCCCAGACGTCGGCCCAGGACTGGCTGCCGAACTTGTCCATGCCGGGGATGTCGGCGATGTAGGCGGTGGCGATGGTTTCGGCGATGCCGAGGACGACGCCGCCGATCATGGCTCCGTAGATGTTGCCGATGCCGCCGAGGACTGCCGCGGTGAAGGCCTTGAGGCCGAGGATGAAGCCCATCCGGAAGTCGATCTGGCCGTACTTGAGGCCGTAGGCGACGGCGCCGACGGCGGCGAAGGTGGCGCCGAGGGCGAAGGCGATCACGATGATGCGGTCGGTGTTGACACCCATGAGTTTGGCGGTGTCGGGGTCCTGGGCGGTGGCCTGCATGCCGCGTCCGGTGCGGGTCTTCATGACGAAGTAGGCGAGGATGCCCATGCTGATGGGGGCGGCGATGAGCAGGAAGACGTCACCGGTCTGGATGGTGACGTTGCCGATCTCGAAGGGTCCGCCGGGGATCTCGGGGAAGGTGCGGGCGGACTTGGCCTCGGGGTACCAGGCCCATACGGCCTGCTGGAGGGCCAGGGAGAGGCCGATGGCGGTGATGAGCGGGGCGAGTCGTGGGGCGTTGCGGAGGGGGCGGTAGGCGAACCGTTCCGCTCCCACGGCGATGGTCACGGAGACCATCACGGCTCCGACGAGCATCAGTGGCAGGGCGATGGCCATGGATGTGCCGTCGGGCAGTATGTACGCGTAGACCGTGAGAGCGCCGAACGCTCCGGTCATGAAGATCTCGCCGTGGGCGAAGTTGATGAGCTGGACAATGCCATAGACCATTGTGTAGCCGATGGCGACAAGGCCGTACATGGATCCCAGTAGCAGGCCGTTGACCAGCTGCTGCGGCAGTTCGTTCACCGCATGTCCTCCGAGACGGTTCGGATGTTTCGACGGGGGGCCGGATGCGAGTCCGCGCGGGGCGCTTGTGGAACAGCGCCCCGCGCGGCTCAGCTGTGGTGCGGGTGTGGGTCAGCCGGTGTAGGTGCCGGACTTGACGGCCTTCCAGGCACCGTTCTCGACGGCGTAGACGGTGAGCTGCTTGTTGGTGGCGTCGCCGTACTCGTCGAAGGAGACCTTGCCGGTGACGCCGTCGAAGGAGACGTTCTGGACGGCGGCGGTGACCTTGGCGCGGGCGTCGTCGGGCAGCTTGCCGTCGTTGTCCGCGACGACCTTCTTGACGGCCTCGATGATGGCCCAGGCGGAGTCGTAGGCGTAGCCGCCGTAGGCGGAGTAGGCGTCCTTGTAGCCGGCCGCCTTGTAGTCGGCGACGAACTGCTTGGCCGAGGGGAGTTCCTCGACGGGGGCGCCGACGGAGGTGGACAGGTCACCGGTGGCGCTGGCGCCGGCGAGCGGGATGTAGTCGGCGGAGTTGATGCCGTCGCCGCCGACCAGGGGGATCTTGGCGCCGGCGGCCTTGATCTGCTTGCTGAGCGGGCCGGCCTGCGGGTACTCGCCGCCGTAGTAGACGACCTCGGCGCCGGAGTTCTTCACCTTGGTGGCGACCGCGGAGAAGTCCTTGCTGTCGGGGTTGATGTGCTCGGTGCCGACGATCGTGCCGCCGAGCTTCTTGAACTCCTCGGTGAAGGTGCCGGCCAGGCCCGCACCGTAGGTCTTCTTGTCGTCGATGACGAAGACCTTCTTCTTCTTGGCGTCGTTGAAGACGTACTGGGCGGCGAACGGGCCCTGGACGGCGTCCGTGGTCGCGGTGCGGAAGTACGACTTGTAGGTGCGCTTCTTGGTGTTCTGCCAGTCGGCGCCCTGGGTGAGGGAGACGCCGGTGTTGGCCGGGGAGATCTCGACGAGCTTGGCGTCGTCGAAGACCTTCTGCATCGATTCGGCGACGGAGGAGTTCAGCGGGCCGACGACGCCGAGGACGCTCTTGTCGGCGACGAGGGCGGCGGCGTTCTGCTGGCCCGCGGAGGGCTGTGCCTGGTCGTCCTTGGAGACGATCTTGAAGGTGACGCCGTCGACGTACTTCTGCTTATTGGCGTTCTTGACGGCCAGGTCGGCCGAGTTCTTGATGCCGAGGCCCATGGCGGACAGGTCGCCGGTCAGCGGCGCGTCGACACCGATGGTGACGGTGGTGCCGCCGCTGTCGGAGCCTTTGTTGTCGCTGTCACGCGAACCGCAGGCGGTGAGGGTGAGTGCTCCCGCGGACAGCGCGGCGGTAATGGCGATGAGCGAACGTTGACGCACGTTCCAGTCCTTTCCCTGGGCGGCTCTCCCCCCTGGAAGAGGCCGAGTCGAGCGCTGGGCCGAAGGGGTATTCCAGCCGCGCGGTGACTGGGCGTGACTCTAAGCGGGTGAAGCTGACGTAGAGGAGGGTCTGACCCATGCTGTGACGCTCTTGTTATGACACGAGGTAATGCAGAGCGGTACTTGGTGGGTGGAACGGCTGAATTCAGGCCGATTCGCCCTGTCCACATGGTGAGAACGTGCAGGACGAACCCGGGTCGGTTCAGGCGTCTCGGGCGTTTTGGTGATGACCTGAATCGTTGCTACAGGCGACTTGTAGGGCCTCGGACAGGTCGTGCGCATAGTGCGTGCCCAGGATGTAGCTGTGGACCTGTATTGCGCGCGCATTACGTAGAGTTACGTCTATGAAAGGAAGTCCCGCGTCTCTCGGGATTTTTTCGCATTCCGTTGCGTGCATGGTGATGACGACCTTGCGGACGGAACCCGCTTTCGTCCGGAACGGAGCCCGCGGGGCCGACGTCAGGGAAAGCCCGGCATACGGCTGGGCCACTCGCGTCACGGTGACCGGCGGACCGGAGTCCACGCCGAGCAGCACCTCGAAGGCGAAGGTGCGGGGGCGGGTGCCGGGCGGTACGGCCACCTGGCCGAGGTAGGTGACGTCCACCACCTGGGACGGGAACGGCGGTGCGGGCGTTGCCCGTTCGGTGTCGTGCGGCCGGGTCGCGCAGAGGTAACCGCCGCCCGCGAGGAGGAGCATCGCGGTGAGGGCGGCCGACGCGGCCCGGCGGTGGGTCGCATGGTGGCGGGCGAGCCTGCGGAGCAGGGGGGCGGCGGGAGTTGTGGCGTCCGTGTCGAGTGCGTCCGTGTCGAGGGCGTCGGCGGGGCCGGGGGTGTGGGTGGCCGCGGTGGTGCGGTCGGCGTCGGAGGTGTCCCACGCGTGTGTGCCCTCGCCGGGCTCCACGGGGCCTGTGCCGCTCACTGCCACGGTCCCTCGGTCGGGGTGCCCGAGCGGTACCGGTCGGCGCAGCCCTCGGCCGCCTCGCGGTCGATCAACTCGTCCGCCGCCTCGGCTCCTTGGCGCTTCTTCGCGGCCCGCGCGGCGTCCACGACGGTCCGCAGGATCTCGTACTGGCCGTTGGACAGCCCCATCGACTGGTAGTCCCCGTAGGTGGTGCTGTCCAGGACCTCGCGCGACCAGTGGGCGACGATGCGGGTGCACAACTCCCCGGGCGGGATCGTGGACGGGGAGGGCGACGAGAGCGAGGACGGGGGCGGGGACGGTGCGGGGGTGCCGCTCGCGTCGGCGGTCCCGGAGGCGGCGCAGCCGGTCGCCAGGAGGCCCGTCAGCAAGGCCGCCGGCCACGCCGGTCCGAGCGGCCGCCCCGCCGCGCGCGCCCGTGCGGCTCCTCCCGTGGTCATGCCCCGACGCTAGGCCGCCGCGGTGGCGGGGAGCAACGGGCACGCGCGTGTGACTCTCCGGAGCGCCGGCGCCGGGGCCGACTCTCCGGAGCGCCGACGCCGACGCCGACGCCGTCAGCCGGCGGGGCGTGCCTGCGGTCCGTCGCCGGCCCGTACGTCCCGCAGCAGGCAGGTGAGCCGCGCGGTGCACACGCGGCGCCCCTCCGGGTCGCTGATGACGATCTCGTACGTCGCCGTGGAGCGGCCTTGGTGGACGGGTGTGGCCACGCCGGTGACCAGGCCGGAGCGGACTCCGCGGTGGTGGGTGCAGTTCAGGTCGACGCCGACGGCGATCTTGGAGCTGCCGCCGTGCAGCATGGCGCCGACCGAGCCGAGGGTCTCGGCGAGGACCGCGGAGGCGCCGCCGTGCAACAGTCCGTAGGGCTGGGTGTTGCCCTCGACCGGCATGGTGCCGACGACCCGGTCCGCGGAGGCCTCGACGATCTCCACGCCCATGCGGTTGCCCAGGTGTCCGGCGGAGAACAGGGCCAGGATGTCGATGCCGAGTGCCGCGTACTCGTCGATGACCTCTTGCGGGAACTTCACGTGCTGCTGCTCGCCCATGGGGCCCGGCTCCGTTCGTCGATCACAGTCCAGCGTGGATCACAGTCCAGCGTCGCTGAGCAAACGCTCAGTCGGTAGCCGATTGTTCCAGACGGACGACGACGGACTTGCTGGCCGGGGTGTTGCTGGTGTCCGCGGTCGCGTCCAGCGGCACCAGGACGTTGGTCTCCGGGTAGTACGCGGCGGCGCAGCCCCGCGTGGTCGGGTAGAACACGACCCGGAAGCCGGGTGCCCGCCGCTCCACGCCGTCCCGCCACTCGCTCACCAGATCCACGTAGGACCCGTCGGCGAGCTTCAGCGCGCGGGCGTCCTCGGCGTTGACGAGGACGACCCGGCGGCCGTTCTTGATGCCCCGGTAGCGGTCGTCGAGGCCGTAGATCGTGGTGTTGTACTGGTCGTGCGAGCGCAGCGTCTGCAGGAGCAGGCGGCCCTCGGGCAGCCGCGGGTACTCGACGGGGGCGGCGGTGAAGTTCGCCTTGCCGGTCGTGGTGGGGAAACGGCGCTCGTCGCGCGGGGCGTGCGGGAGGGTGAACCCCTCCGGGCGGCCCACGCGCGCGTTGAAGTCCTCGAAGCCGGGGATCACGCGTGCGATGCGGTCGCGGATCGTCGCGTAGTCCTTCTCGAACTCCTCCCACGGCACCTTGCTGTCCTCGCCGAGCACGCGGCGCGCGAGGCGGCAGACGATGGCAGGCTCGGACAGCAGGTGCGTGCTCGCGGGCGCGAGGCGGCCGCGCGAGGCGTGCACCATGCCCATGGAGTCCTCGACGGTCACGAACTGCTCGCCGCCGCCCTGGAGGTCGCGCTCGGTGCGGCCGAGCGTCGGCAGGATCAGGGCCCGCGCGCCCGTCACGACGTGTGAGCGGTTGAGCTTCGTCGACACGTGCACCGTCAGCCGGGCGCGTCGCATGGCCGCCTCGGTGACCTCCGTGTCCGGGGAGGCGGAGACGAAGTTGCCGCCCATCGCGAAGAACAGTTTCGCCTCGCCGTCGCGCAGCGCGCGAATGGCGCGGACGACGTCGAAGCCGTGCTCGCGCGGGGGTGTGAAGCCGAACTCCTTCTCCAGGGCGTCCAGGAAGGCGGGCGCGGGCCGCTCGAAGATGCCCATGGTCCGGTCGCCCTGCACGTTCGAGTGGCCGCGCACCGGGCACACGCCCGCGCCCCGACGGCCGATGTTGCCGCGCAGCAACAGGAAGTTGACGACCTCGCGGATCGTCGGCACGGAGTGCTTGTGCTGGGTGAGACCCATGGCCCAGCAGACGATGGTGCGCTCGGAGGCGAGCACCATGCGCAGGGTTTCCTCGATCTGCGCGCGCGTGAGGCCGGTCGCGGTGAGCGTCTCGTCCCAGTCGGCGGCGCGGGCCGCATCGGCGAACTCCTCGAAGCCGTGGGTGTGTTCGCCGATGAACGCCTTGTCGAGGGCGCCGTCCGTCTCCAGGACCAGCTTGTTGAGGAGGCGGAAGAGGGCCTGGTCGCCGCCGATGCGGATCTGGAGGAAGAGGTCGGTGAGCGCGGCGCCCGCGGCAAGGCCCTTGGGGGTCTGCGGGTTCTTGAAGCGCTCCAGGCCCGCCTCGGGCAGCGGGTTGACGCTGATGATCTTCGCGCCGCCGGCTTTGGCCTTCTCCAGGGCGGAGAGCATGCGCGGGTGGTTGGTGCCCGGGTTCTGTCCGGCGACGATGATCAGGTCGGCCTGGTAGAGATCCTCGAGCAGGACGCTGCCCTTGCCGATGCCGATGGTCTCCGACAGGGCCGAGCCGGACGACTCGTGGCACATGTTGGAGCAGTCCGGCAGGTTGTTGGTGCCGAGCTCGCGGGCGAAGAGCTGGTAGAGGAACGCGGCCTCGTTGCTGGTGCGGCCCGAGGTGTAGAAGACGGCCTCGTCGGGGGTGGCGAGGGCGGACACCTCCTCGGCGATGATGTCGAAGGCGCGCTCCCAGGTGACCGGCTCGTAGCGCTCTCCGCCTTCGGGGAGGTACATGGGGTGTGTGAGGCGTCCCTGTTGGCCGAGCCAGTAGCCGCTGCGGCCGGCGAGGTCGGCGACGGGGTGCGCGGCGAAGAACTCGGGGGTGACCCGGCGCAGGGTCGCCTCCTCGGCGACCGCCTTGGCGCCGTTCTCGCAGAACTCCGCGGTGTGCCGGTGCTCGGGTTCGGGCCAGGCGCAGCCCGGACAGTCGAAGCCGTCCTTCTGGTTGACGCGCAGCAGCGTCAGCGCGGTGCGCTTGACACCCATCTGCTGCTGGGCGATCCGCAGGGAGTGCCCGACGGCGGGCAGGCCCGCCGCCACGTGTTTCGGCTCGGCGACCTGGGGCGCGTCCTGGACCGGATCGGCCTTGGGCGGCTTCGTTGCCATCGCGCGCTCTCCTTCGCTCGCCTGTGCCATACACCTCCGCGATCCTCGCACGAGGCACCGACAGCGTTAACGTGCGGGCCGGTCGGCGAGCGGCAGCAAAGCTCGCGGCGGGCGGCGGGCGGCGGGCGGCGGGCGGCGGGGCGGCGGCGGCAGGCCGTGGTCGACGGGCGGGCCGTGGGCGGCGCTGGTGGGCGACGGACAGCCGGCAGCGGGCGGCGGACGGCCCGGGGATCCGGGCGGGACGTGGGCGGCCGGGACCGAGTGTCAGTGGGGCGTGGCAGGATCGGGGGCGTGGCAGAGACAGCAGCGAAGAAGACCGACACCCCCGCCGGCAGCCGGCCCCGCCTGATGCTCATGGACGGGCACTCGCTGGCCTACCGCGCGTTCTTCGCGCTGCCCGCGGAGAACTTCACCACCGCGACGGGCCAGCCGACGAACGCGATCTACGGTTTCGCGTCGATGCTGGCCAACACCCTGCGTGACGAGGCGCCCACGCACTTCGCGGTCGCCTTCGACGTGTCCCGCAAGACCTGGCGCTCCGAGGAGTTCACCGAGTACAAGGCCAACCGCTCCAAGACGCCCGACGAGTTCAAGGGCCAGGTCGAGCTGATCGGCGAGCTGCTCGACGCGATGCACGTCTCGCGGTTCGCGGTGGACGGCTTCGAGGCCGACGACGTCATCGCCACCCTCGCCACCCAGGCCGAGGCCGAGGGCTTCGAGGTGCTGATCGTCACCGGCGACCGCGACTCCTTCCAGCTGGTGTCCGAGCACACCACGGTGCTGTATCCGACGAAGGGCGTCTCGGAACTGACCCGGTTCACCCCGGAGAAGGTCATCGAGAAGTACGGGTTGACGCCCGCCCAGTACCCCGACTTCGCGGCGCTGCGCGGCGACCCGTCCGACAACCTGCCGGGCATCCCCGGGGTCGGTGAGAAGACCGCCGCGAAGTGGATCAACCAGTTCGGTTCGTTCGCGGAGCTCGTCGAGCGGGTCGAGGAGGTCAAGGGCAAGGCCGGGCAGAACCTCCGCGACCACCTGGAGGCCGTCAAGCTCAACCGCCGCCTCACCGAGATGGTCCGCACCGTCGAGCTGCCGAGGACGGTCGTCGAACTGGAGCGTGCCCCGTACGACCGCACGGCGGTCGCGATGATCCTGGACACCCTGGAGATCAGGAACCCGTCGCTGCGTGAGCGGCTGCTCGCCGTCGACCCGGGCGGTGAGGAGGCCGAGGCGACACCGGTGATCACCGCCGGGGTGGAGCTGGACGGCACGGTGCTGGGCACCGGCGAGCTGGCCGGCTGGCTCGCGGAGCACGGCACCGAGACCCTCGGCGTCGCCACCGTCGACACCTGGGGGCTGGGCGCGGGCTCGGTCGCCGAGGTCGCGCTCGCCGCGGCCGGGGGAGCCGCCGCCTGGTTCGACCCGGCGGAACTGGACGAGGCCGACGAGAACGCGTGGGCGGCCTGGATCGCCGCCGGGGACCGTCCCAAGGTGCTGCACAACGCCAAGGGCGCGATGCGTGTCTTCGCCGAGCACGGCTGGTCCGTCGCCGGCGTGTGGATGGACACGGCCCTCGCCGCCTATCTGGTCAAGCCGGGCCGCCGCTCCTTCGACCTGGACGCGCTGTCCCTGGAGTACCTGGGCCGTGAGCTGGCGCCCGCCGCCGCGGCCGACGGACAGCTCGCCTTCGGTGCGGACGACGGCGCCGAGGCCGAGGCCCTCATGGTGCAGGCCCGCACGATCGTCGACCTCGGCGAGGCGTTCCGCGGCCGTCTGGAGGAGGTCGGCGCGGCCGACCTGCTGCGCGACATGGAGCTGCCCACCTCCGCCCTCCTGGCCCGCATGGAGCGGCACGGCATCGCTGCCGACCGCGCCCATCTGGAGGCCATGGAGCAGATGTTCGCGGGCGCCGTCCAGCAGGCCGTGAAGGAGGCGCACGCGGCGGCCGGGCACGAGTTCAACCTGGGCTCGCCCAAGCAGCTCCAGGAGGTCCTCTTCGGTGAGCTGGGCCTGCCGAAGACGAAGAAGACCAAGACCGGCTACACGACCGACGCCGACGCCCTGGCCTGGCTCGCCGGCCAGACGGACAACGAGCTGCCGGTCATCATGCTCCGCCACCGCGAGCAGGCGAAGCTCCGGGTCACCGTCGAGGGCCTGATCAAGACGATCGCCGCGGACGGCCGCATCCACACCACGTTCAACCAGACGGTGGCGGCGACCGGCCGCCTGTCGTCCACGGACCCGAACCTGCAGAACATCCCCGTCCGCACCGACGAGGGCCGGGCGATCCGCCGCGGCTTCGTCGTCGGCGAGGGCTTCGAGTCCCTGATGACGGCCGACTACAGCCAGATCGAGCTGCGGGTGATGGCCCACCTGTCGGAGGACGCGGGCCTGATCGAGGCGTTCACCTCCGGTGAGGACCTGCACACCACGGCCGCCTCCCAGGTGTTCGGCGTCGAGCGCACCGCGGTGGACGCGGAGATGCGGCGCAAGATCAAGGCGATGTCCTACGGCCTGGCGTACGGCCTGTCGGCGTTCGGCCTGTCCCAGCAGCTGAACATCGACGCGGGCGAGGCCCGTGGCCTGATGGACGCCTACTTCGAGCGCTTCGGCGGCGTCCAGGACTACCTGCGCCGCGCGGTCGACGAGGCGCGGGCGACCGGCTACACGGCGACGCTGTTCGGCCGCCGCCGCTATCTGCCCGACCTCAACAGCGACAACCGGCAGCGCCGTGAGGCGGCCGAGCGCATGGCACTCAACGCGCCGATCCAGGGCACGGCGGCGGACATCGTCAAGTTCGCCATGCTGAAGGTGGCCGCGGCACTGGGCGCGGCGGACCTCAAGTCCCGCATGCTGCTCCAGGTCCACGACGAAATCGTCCTGGAGATCGCCCCTGGCGAGCGTGCGGCGGTCGAGGAACTGGTCCGTCGTGAGATGGCCGGCGCCGTCCAGCTCAGGGCCCCGCTGGACGTGTCGGTCGGCGCGGGCGCGGACTGGGAGTCGGCGGCCCACTAGCCTCCGGCGGCGGGGCGGCGGGGTCCACCCGCGAGGCCTCTCCGGCCTCGGGGGCCTCTCCCGCCTGCCCCGGGCTTGGTGCGTTGAGAGGGTCCCTGTCGATACGGGCAGGGTCCCTTTCCCGTCTCCCGACGCAGAGCGACGCCTGACGGGGGGCCTCTTCGTCACCCAGGCCGCGCCCCCTGAGCGCCCCCTGAAGGGCCCTCACCCCGCGTGGCCCCCGAGAACAGGCCCCTTCCGGCTCCGGCCCGCCAGGATGCCGCCATGGGTATACGCATGCTTCACCGCCGTAAGGCCCACGCACGCGTGCACGCCACGACGGCCGCGGACACGCAGGCCGGCCGCGACCCTGCTCGCCGGCCCTGACCCTGTTCACCGGCCGCGACCCTGTTCACCGGCCGCGACCCTGTTTTCACCGGCCGCGGCCCCGCCCCGCCCTCGCGCCCGGCGCCGCAACTCCCCGCATCCCGGGGACCCGTGTCACGGCCTGCGCGCGGCCACCGCCCGGCTTCGCCGTCCGGCCCTCACCAGGCTCCTGGCCCGGTTCGTCCGCCGGGAGGACAGTCGGCGGCGCCTGCGGGCCGAGACGGTACGCCGTCGCCTGCTCGCGGCCCTCGGCGTCCTCGGCCGCGGCTCCGCCGAGCCCAGTACGGACCGCCGTATCCCTCTCTTCGCCGCGGCGGCGAACCCGCTCAGCGGACGCCGGGACGACTCCGCTGCACGCTGACCCCCTCGGGATCGGGCCGCCCGGCGCGGGCATCCCGGGCGGCCGGGCGGGCCGGACGCCACAGCCGCACGCCGACGGCGTACAGCAGCACCCCCAGCACCAGCCCCGCGCCCGCCCCGAAGCACAGGGTCGGGATCAGCTCCCACACCTTCGCCTCGCGCGGCCCCCAGTACTCCCACCAGCGCGTCGCCCGCAGGACCGCCGCGGCCGACGCGCAACCGCCGGCCACGGCACCCGCCCACCACCGGTCCCGCACCGAAAGCACCGCGACCCCCACCGGCTCGCCAACGGGCGCCCGGCGCAGCGCGTGAACAAGGAACACGGCGATCACGACAGCGGCCACGGCCGAACCCCCGTACTGGAGGTACCAGTACAGAGGTGCGCCGGCGACGCTCTCGCCGAGGACGGGGAACAGCCGCATGCCCCAGCGGTCGAGGTGCGTGAACGCGTCCCACACCACGTGGGTCAGCGCGCCGAGCGCAGCGGAGACGTACCACCACAGGACGGTGGACGGCCGTACACGCGCGCGTGGCGCTCCGCAGCGGGTCAGTGCCGCCGTCCGGCCCTGCCGGGCCCGTGGCAGCAGTGCCACCAGCGGTTCGCGCACCAGCAGCCAGAGCCCCACCAGTGTCCAGGCGACGAGCACGTCGACCGTGAACACGCCGGGGAGGGAGTGAGTGACGTCGCCGAACTCCATGGCACCGGAGCGGACACTCGCCGCGTAGTAGGTCATGTCGGGAGCGAAGGAACCCGCCACGAGGACGGCCGGGACCAGGGACCCGCGACCGGTGCCGTCGGCGCGCACGGCGGGCAGCACGGCCGCCGCGTGACTGAGGGTGAACGGCAACGGGGCTCCCCGGGGCGGACGTTGACGGGCCGGTCGGCCCGGTGATCGACGACGTCCAGTATGCGGGGCACGGTTCCCGGCCAACGGCACATGGCCGGCCGGTGAAAACGACGCCCGAACGGGTGCCGGTGCAAAAGAAGTTGTCGTAGGGTCGCCTGGGTCGGCGCGCCCGCAGGCACGTCGAACAGAAGGACAGAGCAGTGCAAACCGCCCATGGGTGCAACCTGCGGGGCGGGTTGATCGTCACACCGGTGGCGACAGCAGTACGGCAGTACGCAGCAGCGGCGGTATGGCAGTACCGGCGGTCATGGCAGTAACGGCTGCGACAGCGGCAACGGCCGCAACGGCAGGTGCAGGAGAAAAGACGGACGTACCGCGTCCACGGGAGGGTTTCACTTCATGTCGGCGCATTTCGGCACGAGGCTGCGCAAGGGAGCCGTCAACACGACCGTGGCCGCACTGGCGGTCGCGGCTCTCGCCGCGTCCCAGGCACCGGACGTCACGGCCGACGGTCACGGCAGACAGACCGCCGCCGACACCCCGTCGGCCGCCGACGCCGGCACCGGCACCGGTGACGGCGCCACCGGCAACTCGCCGTACTACACGGACCTGCCGCCGCTGAAGAGCCCGAACCCCGCGCCGAGTGAGAGCACCTCCACCACCCCGGCCGCCACCGGCACCACCGAGTCGGGCATCCCGGCGACCGTCCTGGACGCCTACAAGAAGGCCGAGGCGGAGCTCGCGCAGTCCAAGCCGGGCTGCAACATGCCCTGGCAACTCCTCGCCGCGATCGGCAACGTCGAGTCCGGCCAGGCCGGCGGCGGCAACGTCCGCGCCGACGGCACGACCATCACGCCGATCCTCGGACCGGTCCTCGACGGCGTCGGCTTCGCGAACATCAGTGACACCGACAACGGCGCGTACGACGGCGACAGCACCTACGACCGCGCCGTGGGCCCCATGCAGTTCATCCCGTCCACCTGGGCGTGGGCGGGCCGCGACGGCAACGGCGACGACAAGAAGGACCCCAACAACATCTACGACGCCGCGCTCGCCGCCGGCCACTACCTGTGCCGGTACGACTGGGACATGTCGTCCACGTCCGGGATGCGCAGCGCGATCCTCAGCTACAACAACTCGACGGACTACCTCAACACCGTCCTGTCGTGGCTCGAGTACTACCGCAAGGGCACGCACGAGATCCCCGACGGCAGCGGCAGCGTGCCGGACAACCGCAGCGACGACGGCACCGGGTCCACGCCCGCCTCGCCCTCCACCCCGTCGACACCCGGCGCACCGGCCACGCCGAGCACCACGCCGACACCCAGTACACCCAATACGCCCAATACGCCCGGCAAACCGAGCACGCCCGGCACGCCGTCGACGCCCAGCACCCCGACGCCGACGCCCACCGAGACGGTCGGGCACCTCGAGTACGCGGGCAAGGCGAGCCTCGCCGCCATGGCGGGCGACACGTACACCGACCGCATCAGCACGCGCGCGGAGACGGCGGCCGGCAAGGCGGTCGCCAAGGTCAGGATCCGCTTCACCATCGTCGGCGACACCGACACCACCTTCACGGGCGGCGAGAGCCTCGCCGTGATCAACACCGACAGCAAGGGCGTCGCCCTCGCCCCCGCCCTCAAGGCGGGCGAGAAGACCGGCGACTTCACCGTCCGTGCCACCGTCCTCGGCCGCACAGTCTCCGCCCTCGACTACAAGGCCACCGTCACCGCCCGCGCCGCGGACACCCTCGCCCGTACCGGCAGCACCGCGCTGACCTGCACCGCCGGCGGCGAGTTCGCCGACCAGGTCGAGGTGAAGGCCACCTACAAGGGCGCCGTCGCGGACAAGGTCGCGGCCACCGCCACCCTGGTCAAGTCGGCCGACGACCCGACCGTGAACGACAAGGGCCCCTACTTCAAGGACTCCGCCGGCAACCCCGTCCGCACCCTGGACCTCCAGACGGACGCGAACGGCCTGCTGGAACTGCCCAAGCTGTACGCGGACGACACCGAGGGCACCTACCTGCTCCGCGTCACCACCACCGGCGGCGCGACCCTGACGCTCGAACTCACCGTCACGGCCGCGGCGGCCTCGACGCCGAGCCCGACGCCCAGCGAGTCGGAGTCGACGACCTCCGGTTCGTAACCCCCTTCGCACGGCAACGCGGCGGCGCCCCTCTTCCCGGAGGGGCGCCGCCGTCGTGTGCGACGTGTTCTCATCTCGGCCGCCCGTTGCTACCGTGCCCGACCTGACGGCCCATCAGCTCCACTGTCGGTTCCTGTGGCCGCTCCACCGGGAGGCCCGTATGCGCGCCCTGATCGCCGCCGCGACCGGTCTCGCCGTCGCGCTCGCCCTGGTCCTCACCCTCACCGCGCTGGGCACACCGGCCGGCAAGACCTCCCCGAAACCCCTGCTGACGACCGTCCCCGCACACCCGTGACCGCCCCGCCCGCCGGTACCGCCCGCGAAGGAGGCCGAGATGCGACGCAAGGCCGGCCTGATCCTGCTCGCCCTCGCCGTGTTCTTCGCGGCGCTGTCCCCCCTGCTGCGCTGGTACGCCTTCCCGCGCCTCGCCAAAATCCCGGCGAACGAGTACCAGACCATGGTCCTGGAGGCGAAGAACGCCACCCTCCTCGACTACGACGGCCTGGTCGCCCGCACGGTCCCCAAGGTCACCATCGTGCAGACCCTCAAGGGCGACGTGGAGGCCTCCGAGAAGATCGAGAAGACGGCCGGCCGGGACGTCGTCGTCTGGGACGGCCTGTCCTACGTCCTGGGCCCCGACGGCAAAATGGTCTCCAAGGTCCCCGAGCGGTACATCTTCGACGCCCACACCCAGGAGCCCGTCCACGCCACCGGTGAGATGGTCGACGGCACCCCCGTGCGCCGGGAGGGCATCGAGTTCAAGTGGCCGTTCCTGACGGAGAAGCGGGACTACGAGTACTTCGACGCGCAGACCCGCACCAGCGCCCCCATCCACTACAAGGGCACCCAGACCTTCCGCGGCCTGAAGGTCTACTACTTCGAGCAGACCGTCCCCTGGACCAAGGTCCCCATGCCCCAGACGATGCCGGTCAAGGGCATCACCCCGGCGGACATCGCCAAGACCGGCACCACCCGCTGGTACACCACGGTCCGCAAGTTCTGGGTCGAACCGGTCACCGGCGCACCCGTCAACGGCGAGGAGATCCACCAGGAGGAACTGCGCGGCGGCACCCTGCTCAGCGGCCGCGCGAAGGTCACCGCGTTCGCCGGCCACGTGAAGATGCGCGAGGACTACATCGAGCACACCGTGGCCATGGTCAAGTCCAACCGCACCCTGGTCCTGCTCCTGACCGCCTACCTGCCCTGGGGCTTCCTCCTGCTAGGCGTCCTGCTGATGTCCCTCTCCCTCTACCTGGAGGCCCGCGCCCGCCGCCCGGACGAACCCACCGCCACCGAACCCGCCGCACCGCGGCCGGTCACCGCCTGAGCCGCGCGTTGGTGTACCGGGTCGGCTCGGCGCCGGCCGGATCCTCGGGCCAGGGATGCTTCGGATACCGGCCCCGCAACTCCGCCCGCACCCCCTTGTAGCCGTCCCTCCAGAAGGAGGCGAGGTCGGCCGTGACCGCCGCGGGCCGCCCGGCGGGCGACAACAGGTGCACGAGCAACGGCACCCCGGCCACCCTCGGCGACTCCTGAAGCCCGAACATCTCCTGCAACTTCACCGCGAGGACCGGCCGCTCCGGGTCGGCGTAGTCGATCCGGATCCTGGACCCGCTCGGGACGGCGATCCGCTCCGGCGCCAGCTCCTCCAGCCGGGCCGCCTCGCCGGACGCCCAGGGCAGCAGCCGCCCCAGCGCCTCCCCGGCATCGATCCGCCCCAGATCGCTGCGCCGCCGCGCCCGGCCCAGTTCGGGCTCCAGCCACTCGTCCACACGCGCGTGCAGCGACCCGTCGGAGACGTCGGGCCACGGATCCCCCAGATGCCACCGCAGAAACGCCAGCCGCTGCCGCAGACCGACCGCCTCGGGCGACCACCGCAGCAACCCCAGCCCCTCCTTCTCCAGCCCCTCCACCAGCGCACCGCGGACGAGCCCGGCATCGGCGTTCCGCAGGGGACGCGCCGCCAGCTCCACGGCACCCAACCGCTCCACCCGCCGCGCCACGACGTCCCCGTCGGCCCAGTGGACCTCGTCCCGCTCGTCGAGCAGCACGCCGGCCGCCAGCCGGGCGACGTCCTCGTCCACCACCGCCGCGAGCTGCACCCGCGCGTGCCCCCTCCCGACGGGCCGGTCGGCGACGGCCACGGCGAGCCAGGACGCACCACGCAGACCGGTGCCTTCGCGGACCTCGGCCCGGGTACCGGAAACCATGAGGAAGGAACCCCCGTCGGCCTTCGCGAGCCGCTCGGGAAACGCGAGCGCGACAACGAGCCCGACAAGCGCATCGAACCCGGCCACACCACCGGAACGAGCCTCAGCACCGTTCTTGGGCTCCGCGCCGGTTCCGGGCCGGGCATTGGTGACGGGCTTCGGGGCGGTCGCGGTCCGGGCGTTGGTGCCGGGCCCCGCGCCGGGCCCGGGCTGTGCGCCGACCTCGGGCTCTCGCCCGGTTCCGGGCGGCGCGTCGGTCCCGGGTTCCGGGGCGGCCTCGGATCTCGCGCCGGGCGTGGCCCTCGCGGCCGGCCCGGTGTCGGCGGCGGGGACGGGGACGGGGACGGGGACGGGCCCAGGGTGGGGTCCGGGTGAGGTGGGGGCCGGGGCATCGGCAGCGGCGGCTGCCGGCGGTGTGGCGCCGGAAGAGGGCCCGGTCCGCTCCGGGGCCTCGATGTCCGCCTTCAGGGAGAGCGGGTCATCGACGGTGGCGACGACGCCCCGCAGCCGACGCACCTCCGTCCGCCACCGCGCGCTGTAGGCGTCACCTCCCCGCCGGGCACTCCGCAGAGCGGCGGCCAGATCGTCGCCGTACTCCCGCGGGGCCTCCTCGCTCAACAACGCGACCACCTCGACGGCCCGCTCCACCCCCACCGACGCGGCCCCGTCCAGCAGAGCCCGGCCCAGCCGGGGGTGCAGTCCCAGCCGGGCCAGCCGCAACCCCCGCCCGGTGGCCCGGCCGACGGAGTCCACCGCCCCGATCGCCCCCAGCAGAGACCTCGCCGCCGCCATCGCCCCGGCCGGCGGCGGATCCAGCAACGCCAGCCCGGAGGCGTCCGGGTCCCCCCAGCACGCCGCCTGGAGGGCGAACGCCGTCAGGTCGGCCACCCTGATCTCCGGGGCCGGGAACGACGGCAGACGCGCATCCTCGGCCTCGGCCCAGCACCGGTACACCGCACCCGGCGCCTCCCGCCCGGCCCGCCCCGCCCGCTGCCGGCCCGCCGCCTGCGAGGCACGTACGGTCGCGAGCGCGCTCAGCCCGCGCGCGTGGTCCACGCGCGGCTCCCGCGCCAGCCCCGAGTCGACGACCACCCGCACCCCGGGCACCGTCAGCGAGGACTCCGCAACGGACGTCGCCAGAACGACCCGGCGCCGCCCACCGGGAGCCAGCACCGCGTCCTGCACCGCCGCCGGCGCCCGCCCGTGCACCTGGAGCACGTCCACGCCGCCCAGCTCACCCAGGAGCCCCGCGACCCGCGCGATCTCCCCGACGCCCGGCAGGAAGCACAGCACGTCCCCCGGCCGCTCGGCCAGCGCTCGCCGCACCACCGACGCCACATGCGCCAGCAGCGCGGGATCCACCCGCATGCCGTGCGGCGGCCGCACGGGGCGGGCCGGGGGCGCCCACACCACCTCGACGCCGAAGACGGACCCGTGGGCCTCCACCACCGGTGCCCCGCCCAGCAGCCGCGCCCACCCGGCCGTGTCCGTCGTCGCCGAGGCCGCCACCAACCGCAGGTCGGGCCGCAGCGTCTCGCGCACGTCCCACAGGAAGGCGGCCGAGGTGTCCGCGTCGAGATGCCGCTCGTGGCACTCGTCCAGCACCACCACGTCGACGCCCGTCAGCTCCTGATCGCGCTGAAGGCGCTGGAGCAGCACACCGGTCGTGACGACCTCCACGCGCGTGTGCCGCCCGACGACCCGCTCCCCGCGCACGGTGTGGCCCACGCTCTCCCCGGGCCGCTCGCCCAGCAGCCACGCCATCCGCCGGGCCGCCGCCCGCGCCGCGATCCGCCGCGGCTCGGCCACGACCACCCGCCGCGCGGGCCCCTCGCCCAGCAGCCCGGCCAGGGCGAGCGGCACCAGCGTCGTCTTGCCGGTGCCGGGCGGCGCGGCGAGAACGGCTGTCCCGTGCCCGTCCAGAGCGTCGTTCAGGGCGGGCAGGGCGGCCCGCACGGGCAGCGCGGCCAGGGCGTCGTCACGGGGAATCACACCCCCAGTGTCGTACGCCCCCGAAAACGCCCTGTACGCGTGCGTGCAGGTACGAGGGAAGAGACGGAGCGAGCGGCGGCGGAACCGGCTAGTCCCGCTCGCAGACGAAGACGGCCGTCCCCGGGATCAGGTTCCCGCGCAGCGGCGACCAGCCGCCCCACTCCGACGAGTTCCACGCCGGCCACTCCGGCTCCAACAGGTCCACCAGCCGGAAGCCGCCCGCCACGATGTCGCGGACCCGGTCGCCCAGCGTCCGGTGGTGCTCCACGTACACCGCGCGGCCCTGGTCGTCCTGCTCGACATAAGGAGTGCGGTCGAAGTAGGAGGAGGACACGGTCAGCCCCTCCGGGCCCGGCTCGTCCGGGAACGCCCAGCGGATCGGGTGGGTCACCGAGAACACGAAACGGCCGCCCGGCCGCAGCACCCGCCGCACCTCCTTCAGGACCTGCACCGGATCGGCGACGAAGGGCATCGCCCCGTACGCCGAGCAGGCCAGGTCGAACGAGGCGTCCGCGAAGGGCAGCGCGCCCGCGTCGGCGCACACCAGCGGAAACGATCCACCGATGCGCAGCGCGTGCTGGAGCTGGCGGTGGGAGAGGTCCAGGGCTACCGGACGCGCGCCCTGCGCGGTCAGCCAGCGCGAGCACTGGGCCGCGCCGGCGCCGATCTCCAGGACCGACTTGCCCTTCAGCTCCTCCGGCGGGCCGAGCAGCTCCGCCTCCACCTCGTCCAGACCCTCGGGACCCCACACGAAGCGGTCGTCGCCGAGGAAGGTGCCGTGCTCTACCTGGTATTCGTCCGCGTTGCGGTCCCACCAGCCCCGGTTGGCCCGGGAGCTCTCGGTGACGTCGGCGTCACGTCGGGTGGCTTCCGGCTCGAAGGCCGGTTCGGACGATGCGGGCTCTTGGATGATCGGCTCCCTCGTCGTACTCTTCCGTGCAACCCGCCCTTCGGTGTCACCCGAGGTGTCACCGAGAAGGCTCCCTGTGGCCCGCGTGACCTCAGGAGAAAGGTTGTGTGCCGGGTATGCGGTGATCCGCCCCGGGTGTGCGCCTTCGCGCATTGACCCGGCCCGGCTGCCCCCGTATGCTACAAGTTGCGCTGTGGGCCTGCGCACCTCAGACGTAGCAGGCTGCGCTCGCCTCTGTTGTATGTCCCCTCGGTTCTCGAGGTGCCATCACCAGTTCCCTGGTGGGGTGCCTCCTAAGCTGTCCGGCTTCTTCAGGGCGATCACGGGCTTCCGGCGTAGCAGTACCTACGACTCTCTGTCCGTACCGGAGCCCTTTCCCACATGACGAGCAGCACCGAGACCACCGCCACCACCCCGCAGGTTGCGGTCAACGACATCGGTGACGAGGAAGCATTCCTCGCCGCTATCGACGAGACGATCAAGTACTTCAACGATGGTGACATCGTCGATGGCGTCATCGTCAAGGTTGACCGGGACGAGGTTCTCCTCGACATCGGTTACAAGACCGAAGGTGTCATCCCGAGCCGCGAGCTCTCGATCAAGCACGACGTCGACCCGAACGAGGTCGTCAAGGTCGGCGACGAGATCGAAGCCCTTGTTCTCCAGAAGGAGGACAAGGAAGGCCGCCTGATCCTCTCGAAGAAGCGCGCCCAGTACGAACGCGCCTGGGGCACCATCGAGAAGATCAAGGAAGAGGACGGCATCGTCACCGGCACCGTCATCGAGGTCGTCAAGGGTGGTCTCATCCTCGACATCGGCCTCCGTGGCTTCCTGCCGGCCTCCCTTGTCGAGATGCGCCGCGTCCGCGACCTCCAGCCTTACGTGGGCAAGGAGCTCGAGGCGAAGATCATCGAGCTGGACAAGAACCGCAACAACGTGGTCCTGTCCCGCCGTGCCTGGCTGGAGCAGACCCAGTCCGAGGTCCGCCAGACGTTCCTCACGACCCTGCAGAAGGGTCAGGTCCGCTCCGGCGTGGTCTCCTCGATCGTCAACTTCGGTGCCTTCGTGGACCTGGGTGGCGTCGACGGTCTGGTCCACGTCTCCGAGCTGTCCTGGAAGCACATCGACCACCCGTCCGAGGTTGTCGAGGTCGGCCAGGAAGTCACCGTCGAGGTCCTCGACGTCGACATGGACCGCGAGCGCGTCTCCCTGTCGCTGAAGGCGACCCAGGAAGACCCGTGGCAGCAGTTCGCCCGGACCCACCAGATCGGCCAGGTCGTGCCCGGCAAGGTCACGAAGCTGGTTCCGTTCGGTGCGTTCGTCCGCGTGGACGAGGGCATCGAGGGTCTGGTCCACATCTCCGAGCTGGCCGAGCGCCACGTGGAGATCCCGGAGCAGGTCGTCCAGGTCAACGACGAGATCTTCGTCAAGGTCATCGACATCGACCTCGAGCGTCGCCGGATCTCGCTGTCGCTGAAGCAGGCCAACGAGTCCTTCGGTTCCGACCCGGCCTCGGTCGAGTTCGACCCGACGCTGTACGGCATGGCCGCGTCGTACGACGACCAGGGCAACTACATCTACCCCGAGGGCTTCGACCCCGAGACCAACGACTGGCTCGAGGGCTTCGAGTCGCAGCGTGAGGTCTGGGAGAACCAGTACGCCGAGGCGCAGACGCGCTTCGAGCAGCACCAGGCTCAGGTCATCAAGTCCCGCGAGGCGGACGAGAAGGCCGCTGCCGAGGGTGGCGACGCGGCGGGTGCGGCTCCGGCCGCGTCCAGTGGCGGTGGCGGTGGCGGTGGTTCGTACTCCTCCGAGGGTGCCGACACGTCCGGCGCGCTGGCCTCGGACGAGGCGCTCGCCGCTCTGCGCGAGAAGCTGGCCGGCGGCCAGAGCTGAACGAACGCTAGCCGCTGAGGCTTAGTCGCTCGACTGAGGGCCCGCACCTTTCGAGGTGCGGGCCCTCAGTGCTGCCCCGCCAAGTCCCCTGCCGAGCCCGCAGCCAAGCAGCCAAGCAGCCAAGCTCCCTGTGCTGTTGAGGAGTTGCACCCCGAGCGAGCCCTCGGGACCGTCCGGCCCGGTAGCCATGAGAAGCCGCTGAGAGTCACCTGATCAAGGTCGTGGTCCGGGAATACCCACCGTTCGACGCGCGTTGGACAGGACGAACACGAGGGGAGCGGTCCAAGTGCTTGATCCGCAGGGTTTGTACGCATGGGAGCCGAAAGGCCTGGCAGTCGTCGACATGGCGCTGGCCCAGGAGTCGGCTGGACTTGTCATGCTCTACCACTTCGACGGATACATCGACGCGGGCGAGACCGGCGACCAGATCGTCGACCGGCTCCTCGACTCGTTGCCCCACCAACTCGTCGCCCGCTTCGACCACGACCGGCTGGTCGACTACCGTGCCCGCCGCCCGCTGCTGACCTTCAAGCGCGACCGGTGGACCGAGTACGAGGAGCCGGCCATCGAGGTCCGGCTCGTGCAGGACACCACCGGTGCGCCCTTCCTCCTGCTGTCCGGCCCCGAGCCGGACGTGGAATGGGAGCGCTTCGCCGTCGCCGTCAAGCAGATCGTGGAGCGGCTCGGCGTCCGCCTGGCGGTGAACTTCCACGGCATCCCCATGGGCGTCCCGCACACCCGGCCGGTGGGCCTCACCCCGCACGGCAACCGTACGGACCTCATGCCCGGTCACCGCAGCCCCTTCGACGAGGCCCAGGTCCCCGGCAGCGCCGAGGCGCTCGTCGAGTACCGCCTCATGGAGGCAGGACACGACATCCTGGGCGTCGCCGCGCACGTCCCGCACTACATCGCCCGTTCGGCGTACCCGGACGCGGCCCTGACCGTCCTGGAGGCCATCACGGCGGCCACCGGCCTGGTCCTGCCGGGCATCGCGCACGCCCTGCGCACGGACGCCCACCGTACGCAGACCGAGATCGACCGCCAGATCCAGGAGGGCGACGAGGAGCTCACCTCCCTCGTCCAGGGCCTGGAGCACCAGTACGACGCCGCCGCCGGTGCGGAAACCCGCGGCAACATGCTCGCCGAACCGGTCGACATCCCGTCGGCGGACGAGATCGGGCAGGAGTTCGAGCGCTTCCTGGCGGAGCGCGAAGGCGAGGGCTGAGCAGCCCGGAGGGCACAGCGGCAGCACTCGAGGGCGAGGCGGCAGTGCTCGGGGACGAAGCGGCGGCGCTCAAGGACGAGACGCGGGCTCGACCAAGGGCACAGCGCACCGGGGCAGCGCACAGAAGGAGCACACAGGGGCCTGTCGGGTGCATCGTCACCGGCAGGCCCTAAGCTTCCGCTCATGCTGAAAGTGGGCCTGACCGGCGGAATCGGTGCCGGCAAGAGCGAGGTTTCACGGCTGCTCGTCGAACGCGGGGCCGTACTGATCGACGCGGACCGCATCGCGCGCGAGGTCGTCGCGCCGGGCACCCCCGGTCTCGTGGCGGTCACCGAAGCCTTCGGCGACGACGTACTCGCCCAGGACGGCAGCCTCGACCGCCCGCGCCTGGGCTCGATCGTCTTCGCCGACCCCGAGAAACTGGCGCTCCTCAACTCGATCGTGCACCCCCTGGTCGGCGCCCGCTCCCGCGAACTGGAGACGGCCGCCCCCGAGGACGCCGTCGTCATCCACGACGTCCCCCTCCTCACCGAGAACAATCTGGCCCCCCTCTACGACGTGGTGGTCGTCGTCGACGCGGCCCCGGAGACCCAGCTCGACCGGCTCGTCCGGCTCCGCGGCATGACCGAGGACGACGCACGCGCGCGTATGGCCGCACAGGCGACGCGCGAGAAACGCCGGGAGATCGCGGACATCGTCATCGACAACGACGTACCGCTGGCGGACCTCCAGCGGCGCGTGCAGGACGTCTGGGCCGACCTCGCGCGCAGGGCGCAGACGCCGCACGGGACCTCTCCGGAATAGCGGCCCTCGCCCCGCGCGTTGAACCCACCGAGCAAGGGAAGGATTTTTCCGTGCCCGATACCAGCGGTTCGACCGGACGTACTCCGGAGACAGACGTCATCGACTTCCGTGCCGCCGAGCATCTGCTCGCCGCACGGGACCCGCGGGGCGCGGTGAAGTTGCTCGACGGTGTCATCGCCGCGCACCCCGAGAACACCGCCGCCCGGCTGCTGCGCGCGCGAGCGTTCTTCGCCGCCGCCCAACTGCGGCCCGCCGAGCTGGAGTTCACCGTCGTCCTGGAGCGCGAACCGGACAACGCCTTCGCGCACTTCGCGCTCGGCCGCACCTATGAGCGGCAGGGGCGCAGCGACCAGGCCAAGCGTCACTTCCGGCTGGCCGCGGCACTCGACCCGAATCCGCAGTACCTCGAAGCGGCGCGCTTCGAAAACTGAGCACAGCCGGTGTCCGGGCGGACCGGCTGTGCTCAGGGCTCGACGGCAGGCAGGCCTCAGCGGCAGTTCGCAGGGTCGGGCCTCAGGGATGGCGGTGTTCGGGCGGCCGGTACGGCGGGATGTCACGGCCCGGCTGATAGTGGGGGCCCTGCCGCCGATGCCTGAGGATCATCGCCAGATCCACGGTGACCACCAGCCACAGCACCCCGCAGGCAGCCGCCCATCCCGGGCGTCCCGCGAGGGCGAACGCGGCCGTCCCGAAGATCGCCCAAGCCAGACCCCACAGGGTCAGCCAGAGACGCATCCTCAGCGCACTGCGCGCTGTCGTCGGCTCACTGCCGGTACGCATCCTGATCACCGCTCCTCCCTGCAACGTACTCCTCGGTCCGGACGTTCTCCAGGGGACGGGGTACCGGCATGCCGGGCAGGGTCGGTTCGCGTCGCAGACGCCGCAGGCCGCACGGCCGGTGTGCTTCATTCCGCCCCCCGGCCAGGCTCGAACAAAGGGGCCGTACCTCGAACGGGTGAACCGGCGAGGATGGGGAACGGCCGCAGACCAGCGGGCCGTTGGACTGGCATGAGGCTGAAAATGCGAGACGGCTACGAGGGAACGGGTCCCGGCGCGATCACCCCGGACGGCTGCGCGGTCGAGCTCTACTCGCGGCTGCCGGTCGGGAACGAGCCGGAAGTCATCACCGCTGCGGTGCCCGAAGGCGCGCACATCCTGGAGCTGGGCAGCGGGGTCGGCCGAGTGACGCACGCCCTGCTGGAGCGCGGGTTCACGGTCACGGCGGTGGACGAGTCCGCAGAGATGCTGGAGCGCGTCCGCGGGGCACGCACGATATGCGGCCCCATCGAGGATCTCGCCCTCGGCGAGACGTTCGATGTGGTGATGCTCGCCTCGTTCCTCGTGCACAACGGGGATGTCGAGGTGCGGCGAAGGATGCTGCGCGTCTGCGCACGGCACCTCGCCAAGGGCGGGTGCGTGCTGATCCAACGGGAGGGAGAGGACTACCACTCCAACGTCCCGCGCCAGCGCGTCGACCCCGGCGGCTTCACGGTGCGGATCGCCTCGACCGAGCCCGTCGGGGACGGCGTCCACTCCGTACTCGCCGAGTACGAGTTCCCGGACGCCGTGTGGACTCAGTCCTTCCGGTCCCGACCACTGACCAAGGAGCAGTTCGAGGAGGCCCTGGCGGAGGCGGGCCTCAGGGTGGATCGCTATCTCACGGAGGACCGGATCTGGGTGAGGGCGGTGCCGGTGACGGAGTAGAGGGGGACGGGACGGGAGGGGAGAGACGGCAGGGAGCGGATCTGGAGGAGGGCGGATCTGGAGGGGGGCGGATCTGGAGGGACGAGGGCAGGGGCGGCCGGAGAGGCGGTGGCGCGAGAAAGCCCGGTGGGACTGCGATGAGTTCGCTGACGGAGGTCGGTCTACCTCACCGACAGCACGACGGACCGCTCACCGCAGGAGACCTTCATGTCCGAGACCACGCCTTCCCTCGGCACCACCACTTCCGCTGCCGCGCCCTCGTCCGATTCGGCTTCGGCTTCCGATCCGGCTTCGGCTTCCGCGATCGCCCGAGCTCGCCGCGCTCGGATCGCTCTGCGGGGCTTGCAGGTGTTCCTCGCGCTCTTCTACGGGATCGCCAGCGCGCTGCCGAAGCTGATCGCGCACCCGTCGGCCTCCGAGGCGTTCGACAAGATGGGCTGGGGCAGCGGGGGCATGTACACCATCGGCGCCCTGGAACTCGCCGGGGCGGTCGCCCTGCTCATCCCCGTGCTCCAGTCCGTGGCGGCGGTGGCGCTGGGGGCGCTGATGGTGGGCGCGTTCGTCGTCCAGATCGTCGTCTTCGACGGCCAGAACGCGGCGACGCCGCTGATCCTGCTCGTGCCACTGGCGCTCATCGCTTGGAAGCGACGGGGGTCGAACGCGGAGCTGCTGCGGCTCGCGCGGCGAAGGGCGTGACGGGCGGGGGACGGGGGGAGGGGAAGGGGGGAGGGGGAGGGCCCCCACCGGTCGGCCCACCCGGCTTGGACTCATTGGGTGCCGCCTTACGGTGGAGACATGGATGCCCCCAAGGCCCCCTCCAGCTTCACCGCCTCCGCCTCCGCCTCCGCCTCCGCCTCCGCCTCCGCCTCCGCCTCCGACTCCGCCTCCGCCTCCGCCTCCGCCTCCGCCTCCGCCTCCGCCTCCGACTCCGCCTCGTCCTCTGCCTCCTCCGTCGCCCCGTCAGCAGGCTCTCCCTCCGAGTCCGGCCCTTCCCGTTCCGCGCTCGCCGAGCTTGATCAGCGGGTCGCGGGCTGTCGGGCGTGTTCTCGGTTGGTGGCGTGGCGTGAGGAGGTCGCCGGTACCAAGCGGGCGGCCTTCGCGGACTGGACGTACTGGGGTCGGCCCGTTCCCGGGTTCGGTCCGCCCGACGCCCGGCTGCTGATCGTCGGGCTCGCCCCGGCCGCGCACGGTGGGAACCGTACGGGGCGGATGTTCACCGGGGACCGTTCCGGCGACGTGCTGTATCAGGCGTTGTACGACGTGGGGCTGGCCTCGCAGCCCACGGCCGTCTGCGCCGACGACGGGCTGGAGCTGTACGGCGTGCGGGTCACCTCGCCCGTGCACTGTGCGCCGCCCGCCAACAAGCCCACCCCGGGGGAGCGGGACACCTGCCGGCCCTGGCTGGTGCAGGAGTTGCGGCTGCTGCGGCCGACATTGCGCGCGGTCGTCGTACTCGGTGCCTTCGGTTGGCAGGCCGCGTTGCCGGCGTTCGCCGAGGCCGGCTGGACCGTGCCCCGGCCGCGGCCCGCCTTCGCGCACGGGGCCCGGGTGCCGCTCGACCGCCCGGACGGCGGCGACGGCGGCGATGGCCTCGATGTCTTCGGCTGCTTCCACGTCAGCCAGCGCAACACCTTCACCGGTCGGCTCACCCCCGAGATGCTGCGCGATGTACTGCGCGCGGCGGCGGGAGCTTCGGGGGCGGGGGGTGCGGCGGGGGTCGTCTAAGCGTCGGCTTCCGGCGCCTCCGGGAGGTTCGGTTCGCCGAACAGGTGGCGGACCGTGGAGCGGTAGTTGGCCTGTACGTGGTCCAAGGCGTGGGCGCGGGCGCGGATGGGGTCGCCGGAGGCGATGGCGTCGTAGAGGTCCTGGTGTTCGGTGAGGAGTTGGGGCCACTCCTCGTTGCGCCTGGTGAGCCATTGCAGGCGGCCGGCGACCGGTTCCATGACCGAGATCAGCAGGGTGTTGATCGAGGACAGTCTGGAGCTGGCCGGGGTGGGCCGCAACTGCGCCGCCGTGGTCGGCACCGGTCTCGGCGTCCTCGACCTCGGCGACCGTGACCGTACCGAGGCGGCCTTTCTGGCGGCCGCCGAGCGGGTCCGGGCGGCAGGGGCCGACGTGCTGGTCCTCGGCTGCGCCGGGGTGACGGGACTGGAGCGGATGGTGGGGGACAGGCTGGGCCTTCCGGTCGTGGACGGGGTGGGCGCGGCGGTGAAGCTGGCCGAAGGGCTGGTCGGGCTGGGGCTGGCGACCGGCCGGGCGGGGAGCTTCGCGAAGCCGGTGCCGAAGCGGAGGGTGTGGGGGGCCGAGCCGTAGGGAGACGAATTCCAGGGACGGTGAAGCACCGGATCAAGGGGACTCCTTGGCCGTGCTGACCGCGCTGAAGAGCCTCGCCCGGCGCGTCCAGGCCCTCACCACCGAGCACAACGCACTCACCGCAGCACTGGACACCGCCGTTACCGAGCAGAATCCGGGCCTGCGTGCCGCTTACGGTGTCGGCCCCGGCACAGCGGCCCAGCTCCTGATCACCGCCGGCGGCAACCCTGAACGTCTGCGCACCGAGGCATCCTTCGCTGCTCTGTGCGGCGCTGCCCCTGTCCCTGCATCAAGTGGCAGAACCAACCGCCATCGTCTCTCGCGGGGCGGTGACCGCGCAGCCAACGCGGCCCTCTACCGGATCGCGCTCGTGCGCATGTCCAGCGACAACCACACCGGGACTACGTGGTCCGGCAGACCGCAGCCGGACGGACCAAGAAGGAGATCATCCGGCTCCTCAAACGGGCAATCGCGCGGGAAGTGTTCCGCTGCCTCACCACAACGGTCACCGTCCCCGCCGTCGCCGACCTGCGACCCGCACGCCAGGCAAGGAACATCACCCTCACCGCCGCCGCCAACCACTTCGGTGTCTGGCCCGCAGTCATCTCCTGCATCGAACGCGGCGTCCGCCGCGACGACACCCTCGCCAACGCCTACCGCGACTGGCTCGAAGCCGCTTGACAGCCAATAGGAGCATCGATCGCTCCGCGGTGGGTAACCGTTGGACAACTCGATCCGGACTGGTCACGCTTCATCCCATGCGAAGCAAATGCCTCGGCCGGTTCACGGGGGCGGACTTCTTAGCGGCCTCGCCGGAAGTTCCGGCGGGCCCTCGGAGGTCCGTCATGTCCCGTACCGTCCACCACGTCCGTCTCCGGCACCGCGTCCACCCTGATCAACGCCATTCCCAAAGTCTCAGCCTCAGCCGGGACACCGGTCACCGGATCACCGAACTCCGTTACAGCGCAGAGGAGCTGGCCCGTGCGCGACGTGAGCGGCGTCGTCCGGTGCCCGACCCGCTGGTGCGCGTGTTCCGCTCCTACACCTTTCCCCGGTCCCTGAACGAGCAGATCGCCGGCCCGTACGAGTCCCGTGCGCGCGCCGCGTTGTCCGTGTTCCGCTCGACCGCCCGTAACCGTCTCCGCGCCGCCCCGCCGGGCGCGCTCCTTGCCGTGGCCGATGACCTGGACCACCCGCCGACCCGCCATCGCCACCAGGACGTGTGGAACGGCTGACGGAACCCCCTGATGCCCTCGGCCGTCCCCTTGGCGCGGGCCGGGCCGGGATGCAGACGGCAGCATCGCGAAACTACGAAGTGCTGATGTCGGTGAACTGGAGGGAACGTTGGGGGCGTTGGGGGGCGGGAGGCCCGGCGTCCACTCGGTCAATAACCCTTTGGGCCATGGTGTGGAAGCCGCTACCGTCTGCGTCGTGGCGAAACTCAATCAGATCATCGCAGTCGAGAAGGGCATCAAGTCCAAGGCCCACCAGGACCTGACCACGGCTCAGCACGGACTGCACAAGCCCGCGCTGCTGGCCGGTATCTCGCGGACCTACCAGCCCAAGGACGAGGAGGGCGAGCAGCTGCCGCCCGAGTCGACCCGGGTGCAGGTGAAGGCCGAGGACGTGCTGCGGGAGACCGCGGCGACCCTGACCCGGCTGTTCGACGTGACCGCCACGAAGGACTGGGCCAACTGCGCCGCCCGCGCGGACGTGAAGGTCGACGGCCGGGTCCTCGTCGCCGACGTACCGGTGTCCTACCTGCTCTTCCTCGAGAAGCAGCTGGTCGACCTCAACACCTTCGTACGCAAGCTGCCCGTGCTCGACGCCTCCGAGTCCTGGGCGCAGGACCCGTCCACCGACGCGTGGAAGACCGAGCCGGTACGGACGCTGCGTACCAAGAAGGTGCCGCGCAACCATGTGAAGGCGGAGGCGACCGACAAGCATCCGGCGCAGGTAGAGGTGTACTACGAGGACGTGCCGGTCGGTTACTGGACGACCGTGAAGTTCTCGGGAGCGCTTCCCGCCCGCCGCGTCAACGAACTGCTGGCCCGTCTCGAGAAGGTGCAGCAGGCGGTGAAGTTCGCCCGGGAGGAGGCGAACGGCGCCGACGTCGTCGACCAGCGGGTCGGTGACGCCGTGTTCGGCTATCTGTTCGGGTAGCCTTCGAGACCCCCCGGTCCGATGAGACCGGGGTGCGCGAGGAGCGCAAGCTGAAGCTGAAGCTTGTCGTGACGAGCGAACCGTACCCGCCGGGTAATCCAGGGACGGATCGCGATGAATCTCAGACTCTCGCTCCAGACTCAGCATTCGCCGCCGATCGCCGGAGCGACCGGGCCCAGGCCCCCGGACGTCGAATTGCCGGTTCAAGTCCGGCCCGCGCAGCTCGATGCGCGGTGGTCCAAAGGCAGGACGCGACGACATCACGACTGACCTGGGTCCTCAAGTGCGCCGGCGTGCGACATGGGTGGCTCGACAGGGGCCGGGGGCAGGCTACGCCCCCGGTCCCGCTCCCGTTTCCGGCCTTGCGTTCATAAAGAACGCGGGATTCGGCCCAGGTGTCACCTCGCTGAAACGAAACCGTCCCACCCTCTCCAAGACCGCCCCGTACCGTGGACACCACAGCTCACAGCTGACCGCCCCGGCCATCGTCGCCCGAAGGCAGACCCCGCCCTCGCCCGACAGGAGCTCCGTGTCACCGCGCCCGCACATTCCCGCTCGCGCATTCACCTCTCTCGCCGCGCTTCCGCCGTGGCTCGCCCACGCCCTGCGCGCCCAGCGCGGGCCCGTGCCCTGGAGCGCGGTCACGCGCGGGGCGCTGGCCGCCGGGCCGTTGCTCCTCGCGTCCGTTCTCGTCGGCCGGACGTCTCTCGGGGTGGTCGCCGCGATCGCCGCGATGCTCGCCGGGATCAACGACCGGCCCGGCAGCAGGCGGACCGCCGTCAAGCGGCTCGGGGCGCCCGCGCTCGCGGGTGCGGGAGGGCTGCTGGTCGGAACCCATGTCGGGGATCACGTCGGGGCGGTCGCGCTGACGGCCGTCCTCACCGGGCTCGGACTCCTCGCCGGCGGGATGAGCGCCGTCGGGCCCGTCGCGTCCGGAGCCGGGACGCAGCTGCTCGTCGCCTCGGCGATCGGGGCCGGGATGCCCGTCCCGGAGGCCGGGTGGACGCGCGCTCTCGCCTTCATCGCCGGGGCCGGCTGGCTGCTCGCGCTGCGACTCGTGCTGCCCACGCCCGGCGCGATGACCGGCGACTTCCGGTTCGACGGCGAACGGGACGCGGTGGCCGGTGTGTACGACGCCGTCGCGGAGTTGCTCGACGCCGCGGGGACCGAACACGCCACCGCCCGCCGGGCCGCGCTCACCGCGGCCCTCGACCACGCCCAGGACGCCCTCGCCGGGCCCCGGCTCCGGCGCTGCGCCGGCTCCGCCGTCGAACGGCGCCTGCACGCCCAGTACGCCGCCGCGCTGCCCCTCGCCGAGGCCGCGACCGCGCTCGCCTGGGCCGCGGAGCCGCTCTCCGAGCGGGCCTCGGCCGGGCCCCGACGGCTCGCCGCCGCCGTACGCGAGAACACGCACACCGGTCCGCTGCCCGCGCCCTCCCGGTCCGCTCCCGCGCTGCGCGCCCTCGACGACGCGCTGCTGCACGCCGCCGACGCCTTCGACCAGGGGAGTGGCGGTGCGCTGCACACCCGTCGGCGCGGCGCCCGTGACCTGCTGCGCGCCGGCTTCGGGGCGGGCGGCCGCGAGTACGGGCTGCGGATCGGCCTCTCCTTCGGGGCCAGTGTCGCCGTCGCGCTGGCCCTGAACCATGCGCACTGGTACGGGCGGCACACGCACTGGTACTGGCTGCCCGCCACGGCGGTCTTCCTGGTCAAGCCCGACCTCGGGCCCCTGGTGTCCCGGGTGCTGTGCCGGGCCGCTGGGACCGTGCTCGGGGCGCTGCTCTTCGCCGGCTTCGCCGCGGTGCTGCCCCGGCCGGAGGGGCTGGTGGCGCTGGTGGCCCTCTGCGGTGCGCTCATTCCCGTCTCCACCCGGCACTTCGCCGCCCAGACCGCTGTCGTCACCGTGCTCGTACTGTCCCTGGTGATGGTCGGCGGGGAGCCCCAGGCATCCGTCAGCCGGATCGCGGAGACCCTGCTGGCCTGCGCGATCGTGCTGATCGTCGGACATCTGCCGATGCCGGGGAGGCGCGGCGGCCAGGTACGCGCCCGGCTCGCAGCCGCCGCGACCGCCGCGCACGCCTACCTCACCCATGTGCTCGACGGCTCCGACGACCGCGCCGCCCGCTGGACCCTGCGCCGCGAGGCCTACCGCGCCCTCGCCGAGGCCCGCGCCGCCAGCGCCCGCGCCGCCCACGAACTGCCCGCCCTCGCCCGGCACACGGAGGGCACGGACGAGGTCGCCGCCGTCCTCGAACGGCTCGTCGACACGACCACCGCCTGCGCCGTCCACCTCGACGACACCGGACGGCTCACCGCACGGCATCGGGAGCGGCTCGCCGAACTCCTCGGTGAACTGGCGGCGGGGCGGGAACGGGTGGGGCTGCGTGCGCCCGTGCCGGATCTGCCCGTGGCCGGGTAGCTCCGCCCGTCAGCCGATCCGCAGCCACACCGGCGCGTGGTCCGACCCCGGCTCGTTCCGACGCGCCGCCGGATCCTGTCCCACCGACGGAAGCCGCAGCTCCTCCTGCGGCACCGCGCCCGTACCCGTGCCCGCCGAGGTCAGCCGGTGGACCAGGCGGTGACCCGTCAGCATGCGGTCGATCAGCTCGCGGCGACCGGAGTCGATCCGCGAGTAACGGCGGTCGGCGGGGATCAGCGGGGCCACGTCCCACAGACGGGCCGCGTCACCCATGTCGCGCGTCTCGAACCCGCGCGTGCCGATCTCGGAGCCGGGCGGGCCGAGCGGGACCTCTGTGGTCGCCGCCGGCCAAGGAGAAGGCGGTGACACGCGCGCGTGAGGCGCTCAACGCCGAACGGCGCGCGCTGCCCACGACCGGGGTCGGCTGGGAGCACGTCTTCGAGGGCTGCGACGGCAACGAGCACGTCTTCGAGGGCGGCGACGGCAAGGCGGGGCTCCTCGACCTCTTCGCGGCCTGCGCTGGGGCAACCTGGCGGTGCGCGCGTCCGTTGTCACGACGAGTACGACTCCTGACACGGAGAGTGCCCGAGATGTTCGTAAGGTGACCGTATCCTCGCGCTCTGCGTTGAACTCGTGTCAACTAGGTCTCAGTCCCGCAACCGGGTGAGGCGATCGACCTCCCAGGAGCGTTAACTCCTACAAGTGCGACGCTCAATCGGAGGTGGCGAGATGGTGAACGGGCGGACCGTGCTCGAGCGCTTTCCCGCGGGTGGGCCGCGGGGCTCGTGGCCTGCGGAGGAGTTCGCGCACGCGCGGCGCATGGAGGGGACGGCCGCCGAGGTCGTCATGGACCTCGCCACGGACACGTTCCTGGTGGTCGTCCGGGGCGGCGACACCGCGCGGTGAGCCGTCAGCCCGCCTGTGACGGGGCGGGCACCTGCACCGTGAACTGCTCGGCCTGAAGCGTGTACAGCTCCGCGTAGACACCACCGCCCGCCAGCAGCTCGTCCGGGGTCCCGGACTCCACCAGCCGGCCCTGGTCCAGGACGTGCACCAGGTCGGCGTGCCGGACCGACGCCAGCCGATGGGTGATCAGCACGACCGTCTGGCCGCTGTCCGCCAGCGCGCGGATCTTCTCGAAGACCTCCAGCTCGGCCCGGGCGTCCAGGGCCGCCGTCGGTTCGTCCACGACCAGGATGCGCCCCCGCCGGTAGGCCGCCCGTGCGATGCCGAGGCGCTGCCACTGGCCACCGGACAGCTCGTGACCGCCGCTGAAGTGCCGGGCCAGCAGGGTGTCCAGACCGCGCGGCAGGTCCGCGACCACCTCCTCGGCGCCCGCCTCGGCGATCGACACGGCCAGCCGTTCCTCGGTGAGCGGGGCGCCGGAACGGCCGATCGCGACGTTGACCCGGGCCGTGAACGGCCACCTCTTGAAGTCCTGCGCCACCATCGCGATGCGCTCGGCCAGCTGGTGCCGGTCGGCGTCCGCCGCGTCCACGTCGTCCCACAGGATCCGCCCCCGGTCCGGCTTGTACAGCCCCGCCAGCAGCTTCACCAGGGTCGTCTTGCCGGAACCGTTCTCGCCGACGAGCGCGACGATCCGGCCGAGGGGGAGCGAGAGGCTGACGTCGTCGAGGGCCGGACGTGCCGACTCGCCCGGATAGCCGAACGTGACGTTCTCGAAGCGGATCTCCCGTGGCTCCTCCGGCAAAGCCGCGCCGCCCACCGGGATCGCCCGGTCGGCCGCCTCCACGTAGAGCCGCTGCAGGTCACCCACGAACAGGGCCTCCTCGTGCAGCTGGTTGACCTCCAGGACGAGGGTGTTCAGGCTCGCGGAGCCGCTGCGGATCGCGATCACGGCCGTGCCCGCCACGGCCAGCGCCATCGTCCCGGTGAGCAGCAGCCCGCCCAGCGTGGCGTACGTGGCCAGCGTCGCCAGGCCCGTCCAGGTCGCCGCGAACAGTCCCGTGCGGGCCGCCAGCCGGGCCAGCCGGGCCTGCTCCGCCTCCGCGGTCTCCGACATCGCGCGGAAGTGCCGCAGCAGGAAGGGACCTACGCCGTGGACGCGGATCTCGGGCGCGGCCGCCGGCTCGGTGAGGAGACCGGCGATCAGATGCCCCGCGCGCGCGTGCTGCACCCAGGTGTGGAACGACTCGTAGCGGCGCCGGGCATTGGTCAGGGCACTCCAGGCGCTGGGCAGCGTCATCGTCACCAGCAGCGGCAGCAGGAGCGGGTGGAGCACGGTGAGGACGCCGGCCGACGCGGCCAGCGAGATCATCGCGTTCACCACGCGCGCGCCGTGGCTGATCATGTAACGGCTGGACCGGGCCCCGTACTGGGCGGTGTCCAGCAGCTTGTGGAAGGCGTGGTCCTCGATCGCGGCGAGCTCGACCGCCGCCGCCCGCTCCAGGTACAGCTCGGTCGCCACCCGTTCCACCTTGGGCTCGAGCCGCCCGGTCGCATACGTCGACGCGGCCCGCAGCAGCGCCCCGGCCAGTAGGACCACGGTCATGACGGCCAGGGCGGGGGCGGCGCCGCGCAGCCGGTCGTCGATCGGGCCGCCGGTGATCAGCCGGCCCAGGACGGTGTTCATCGCGAGCAGACCGACCGCCTGCGCCCCGCCCCGGGCGATCTCGGCGCACAGCACGATGCGGGCGGCTTTCGGGTCTGCCTGCCGGGCCAGGCGGAGGCTGGAGCGCAGCAGGGAGGGCAGCCGAATCACCATGGCGCGGACGTTCAGCTCCAGGAAGGCGTCCCGGTGCTGGTTCCAGCCCGTGTCGTAGCGGAGCGGGCCGCCGAAGAGCAGCCGTTCCGACTCGGACACGTCCCGCTCGTCGAAATCCCGCGGCTCGTGCGCCTTCTCCGTCTCCCGTGCCGTGCCCGCCTCGGCCTCCCGTGCCTCTCCCACCGCCGGCCTCCCCCGATCGCGATCGTCGACGAACGGCCACTATCGCGGGATGTGCCGCGCGCGGGCAGGGCGCGGGAGGGGAGAACCGGGACGCGCGGGCGTGCGCCGGACGGCGTTCCGGAGCGCCTCGCCGGGGGCGGTTGGCTACTACGCGCTGATCGCCCGTGACCAGGTGGGCGTCGCGCCCGTGAGGCGGCACAGGGCCAGGTAGAGGGGGATCGGCGGGGTGTACGGCAGCGTGCCGTCCGGTCGGTGCACGAGACCGGGAACGTGCCGGGTGTCCGGAAGCAGCGCACCCGTGGCGTAGTACGCGGGGGCGGGCCATTCCAGGGCGTAGTCGGAGTCGGAGGGGACCAGCCACCACCAGCGCGCCTCGTCGGCGTAGACGCAGCCCACGCGCGGCAGACGGGGCATGAGCAGCGGGCCGAAGCGGGCGGGGACGGACACCGCGTCGCAGCCCAGCGGGGCCGTCATGCCGTCGGGCACGGTCAGCCGGCGCGGCGGTGCGGGGGCGTCGGCACCGCCAGTCCCGCGCTTCAGACGGACGAGCGTGTCGAGGGTCGGCAGCGGAGCCCGACCGGGGACGGCGCTCATATCCTTCCCCGCTCGCGTCCGTGCTCGGCCGGGAGGGCGCCGGCGGAGTGAGCGGCGGTCAGCCCGTCGCGGCCGGCCTCGAGCCCGCCATGGCCGCCGGGGATGCGGTGCCATTGCGGTGCGACACGGGGGGCCGGACCGTCGGGTGCGGGTGCGGGTGCGGGTGCGGGCTTGGCGGAGGCGGTGGGGACGGGTGCGGCCGACGGTGCGGGGCGCGGTCGTCGTACGGCGGGACCGGTCGCCCCTCGGTGCCACTGCTCGGCCCGCTCGTCCTCGTCACTCGGGCCCTCGGACGGTCCCGGCTTCGGCCGGGAGCCCCAGCCGAGGTCGTTTCGGGGCCCGGCCGGGCCCCGGTGCGGCTCGGCGGGGCCGTCGTGGAACTCGTCCAGCGTGTCGAGGAGCTCGCCGAGGTCGGGGTGGTGCGGCTCGGCGGGGTCCAGGCCCAGGCTGTTGCAGGGCTCGGCGGGAGCGCGCGGGGCCTCGGCCTTGCGCGGCAGGTCGGCCCAGACCAGCAGGCCGGGCCCGTGCTCCTGGGCACCCCAGGCGTGACAGAGGGCTTCGACGAGGATCAGTCCTCGCCCGTGCTCCTCCTCGGGACGCTGCGGGGACGGGTGAGGCTCACCCGGCGCGCACCCCTCGTCGCGCACGGCTATGCGGACCAGGTCGTCACCGTCGCGCAGCTCGCAGACGACGACGTCGCTCGCGGTGTGCACGATCGCGTTGGTGACCAGCTCGGATATGACCAGGGCGGCGGTGTCGCAGGTGTCCTCGCACACCGACCAGCCGGTCAGCCGGGCCCTCGTCAGGCGTCTGGCCTGGGCGGGGGAACCCGGATGGGCGGCCAGTTCGAATCGGAACCGGCGCTCGGCAGCGGCCTGGTAGGGGCCTGCTCCCGCGCTGGCACCGAGACCCTGGGGGCGGCCTGCGGCGGCGTCTGTTCCTAAGGGCGCGGACGGAATCACGCTTGCCACTATCTCCCCGCCGTGCACACTTGGCAAGTGTCACTCTGAAAATTGCAGAGTGCTGTGTGACGCGGTGAGAGGCCGTGGCACACTGCTCGCAACAGCACGTTGAACGGCGCCAGTTGAGATCGCCGGAGATCGGTACGACTCGTACGGATCTTCAAATAGATCTTCGAGTGGCGCCGTAGGGCTGTCGGGATTCTTTCCGTGACCGGCCAGGTCGGGCCTCGTGAGGCCCCGCGCGGCCGGCCGGGCTCTTCGTGGAGGTGGGGCGTGAGCGAACCGCGGTCCGCGCCGACGGTCGGACAGGTCGTCCTCGGTCGGCGTCTGCTGGACCTGCGGGAACGCGCCGGGCTCAAGCGCGAGGAGGCCGCCCGCATCCTGCGCGTCGCACCCGCCACCGTCCGCCGCATGGAGATGGCCGAGGTCAGCCTCAAGATTCCGTACCTCCAGCTACTGCTGAAGGCCTATGGCGTCACCGACGGGGAGGCCGAGGGCTTCGTCCAGCTCGCCGAGGACGCGAACAAGCCGGGCTGGTGGCAGCGGTTCCACGACGTCCTGCCCGGCTGGTTCTCGATGCACGTCAGCCTCGAGGGCGCCGCCGCCCTGATCCGCCAGTACGAGCCGCACTTCGTGCCAGGCCTGCTCCAGACCGAGGAGTACGCGCGCGGTGTCCTGAAGTCCGGCGCCATCGGCCAGACCCGCCCGGAGGACATCGAGCGCCTCGTAGACCTGCGCATCCAACGCCAGGACCTGCTCACCCGCCAGGACGCGCCCCGGCTGTGGTTCGTGATGGACGAGACGGTGCTGCGCCGCCCGGTCGGCGGCCCGGAGGTGATGCGCGCGCAGATCGACAAACTGCTCGAGGCCGCGAAGCTGCCCAATGTCACGTTGCAGGTCGCCCCGTTCGAGAACGGGCCGCATCCGGGCACGTACGGGCCCTTCGTGCTGTTCCGATTCGCCATGCCGGAGCTTCCGGACATGGTCTACAGCGAGTACCTGACCGGCGCCGTCTACCTCGACGCCCGCACCGAGGTGGCGACCCACCTCGAGGTCATGGACCGCATGGCGGCGCAGGCCGCTACGGCACATCGCACGAAGGAGATCCTCCGGGATCTCCGCAAGGAGTTGTGAATGAACCGCATCAAGACCCAGTCCAGGCCGCGGGTCCGCGCTCAGCGGATCTACAACGGCATGCCCGCCCGGGAACTGGGCAGCGAGGGCTGGCACAAGCCGTGGAGCGGCGGCAACGGAGGCAACTGCCTGGAAGCGATGAAGCTCGCCGACGGCCGGATCGCCGTCCGGCAGTCCACCGACCCCGACGGGCCGGCACTGATCTACACCTCCGACGAGATGACGGCCTTCATCGAGGGAGCCAAGGCGGGGGAGGCGGACTTCCTGCTGTCCTGAACAGATCCGTCCTGAACGGATCTGTCTGTCACCTTTTTTCTCAGCCCGTCTTCACCCCTTCGTTCACCCGCCACTCTTATTCGCTCAACTTACTTATTTTGGTGCTGACTTGAAAGCTATCCGCGTCGCATGCTTACGGAGTGCCTCATGACCGGGCAGGACCCCGCCGGAGCCGTCGAGATCGACACGAGTAAGCCCCATCCAGCTCGGATGTACGACTGGTACCTCGGAGGCAAGGACAACTACCCCGTCGACGAGGCGATGGGCCGGCAGATGCTCGCCCTCGACCCACGGGTGCCGGTGATGGCACGAGTCAACCGGGCCTTCATGCACCGCTCCACTCGCTGGCTGGCCAAGAACGGCGTACGCCAGTTCCTGGACATCGGCACCGGCATCCCGACCGAGCCCAACCTGCACCAGGTCGCCCAGCAGATCGCGCCCGACGCCCGCGTGGTCTACTGCGACAACGACCCGATCGTCCTGGCCCACGCGGCCGCTCTGCTGCGCAGCACGCCCGAGGGCGTCACGGAGTACCTCCAGGCGGACGTCCGTGATCCGGACGCCATCGTCGAGAGCGCCGGGAAGGTCCTGGACCTCGGCCGGCCGGTGGCGCTGTCGCTGGTCGCCCTGCTGCACTTCGTCTCCGACGAGGACGGCGCCCACGAACTGGTCGACCGGCTGCTCGCGGCGCTGCCCTCCGGCAGCTACCTGATGATGACCCACGCCACCGCGGACTTCTCCCCCGAGGAGTCCGCGGCGGCCACGGCAAAACTCAAGGCCGCGGGCGTCACCCTCGCGCTGCGCTCCCGCGAGCAGTTCACCCGCTTCTTCGACGGACTCGACCTGGTCGAACCCGGCGTCGCGGTCGTACCCGAGTGGCACCCCGAGCTCGGCGAACCGGTACCAGGACAGGACGACGGCGTGATCCCCGGGTACGGGGCGGTGGGCCGCAAACTCTGAGGGGGGCCGCAAAATCCGAGGGGGGGGCCGCAAGCTCCGAGGGGTGGCCGCACGCTCCGAGGGTCGGCCCACCGCATCCGGGACCGCGTGCCCTGGCCGCATTCGGTGCCGTATGTATGCCGTGGCCGCATCCAGGGCCACCCGTCGTGGGGGGGGGGGGGGGGGGCCACCCCCCACCCAATGCGGCACGCGGAGGGCCCCGCGCCCCCCCCCCCGGGGCGGCGGAGAGAAGCCGCGCCGCGGGGGGGGGGGAA
>NZ_JBHWUU010000086.1:0-41830 GCF_042737375.1 Streptomyces sp. NPDC060000 | reverse complement strand
GGTGCGGGGGAACGCCGTTCCCCCGCACCGCGGTCGTCCTAGTTGCTCCTGCGTACCCCCGGCGAGACCGTCACCTTGGCCGCCGCCCAGAACACCGCGAGCGTCGCGAGTGCCATGCCGGCGACCAGGGTGGCGCCGCCCACCACCTTCTCGTAGTCGTGCTGGTAGAGACCGTCGACGATGTAGCGGCCGAGGCCGCCGAGACTGACGTACGCGGCGATGGTGGCCGTGGAGACGATCTGGATGGCCGCCGAGCGCAGCCCGCCGAGGACGAGCGGGAGCGCGACGGGCAGTTCGACGCGCAGCAGGATGTCGGACTCGCGCATGCCCATGCCCCGCGCGGCGTCCACGGGGGGCGGATCGACGGAGCGCATCGCCTCGTAGGTGGTGACCAGGATCGGCGGGACCGCGAGGACGACCAGCGGGATCATCACGGGCAGCATGCCGAACCCGAGCACGATGGTCGTCACCACGAGCAGGCCGAAGGTGGGCAGGGCGCGGCCCGCGGTGGCCACCAGGGAGAGGACGTTGCCGCCCCGCCCGTAGTGACCGGTGATCAGGCCGACCGGCAGCCCGATCAGGGCGGCGAGGGCGAGCGCCTCCAGGGAGTACTGGACGTGCTCCCACAGCCGGGTGGGAATCCCGTCGTAGCCGTGCCAGTGCGCGCTGTCGCCGAAGAAGGCGCTGACGAAGTTGATGACGTTCACCGGGCTGCGTCCTCCAGGGCGGGCACGGCCCTGTCGGGCCGGACCCCGGCGGGTTTGGTCCTTCCGCCCCGGGTGCCGCTCGGCATCCAGGGCGTGAGCAGGATGCGCACGACGACCAGCACGGCGTCCGCGAGTACCGCCAGAACGGCGCTGGTGATCACGGAGTTCCAGGCGAGTTCCGGCCGGTTGTAGATCTGCGCGTCGTGCAGCAGGTTGCCGAGCGCGCCCTGGTTGCCGATCAGCATGCCGACACTGACGAGGCTGATGCTCGACACGGTGGCCACCCGCAGACCGGCGATGATGGCGGGCACCGCGATCGGCAACTGGACCTGGACGTAACGGCGTACGGGGCCGAAGCCCATGGCGGTCGCGGCGGCGAGGGTCTCCTGCGGGACCGAACGGACGCCGTCGACGATCGCGGGGACGAGCACGACCAGGCTGTAGACGGTGAGCGGGATCATCACCGTCAGTTCGGTCTGCCCCGTGTAGTCGATGAGGACGACGAAGAAGGCCAGGGACGGGATGGCGTAGAGCACGGTCGTCACCCACAGCACGGGCGGGTACAGCCAGCGCAGCCGCACGCACAGCTGGGCCAGCGGGAGGGCGAGCAGCAGCCCGCCCAGCACCGGCAGCAGGGCCTCCCGCAGATGGAGCACGATGAGGCCGAACCAGTCGTGCTGGAGGTCGCTGGGGATGTCGAAGAAGCGGTTCACCGGATGACCTTCTGGACGCCGACCCCCGTGGCCTGCGGTTCCGCGCGGCCTGCCGCGTGGGCGCCCCGGATGGCCTCGCCGATGGCCGCCTGCGAGACGACTCCGGCGGCCCGGCCCTCGGCGTCCATGGCGACCGCCCAGCCGGTGGGCGACAGGACGGCGCAGTCGAGCGCGGCGCGCAGCGAGTCCCGCCCGGCGACGAACGGCCGCCCGTACGGCAGCAGTCGGTCGGCGTCGACCCGTCCGGCCGTCAGCGCGCCGGGCTCGCTCCAGCCGAGCGGACGGCCGTCCAGGCCGGTGACGAGGAGGTAGGGGGCCTCGGCCGCGCCACGTGCGGCGATCTGCTCGGCGGTGGCGTCGATCGCGACGATCGGGGTGGTGAGCAGTTCCAGACCGCCGGAGGAGAAGAACGACAGGCGCCGGATGCCCCGGTCGGCGCCGAGGAAGTCCTCGACGAACGCGTCGGCGGGGTCGGACAGCAGCTCGGCGGGCGGCGCGTACTGGGCGAGCCGGCCGCCGGTGCGCAGCACGGCGACCATCGTGCCGAGCTTGACGGCCTCGTCGATGTCATGCGTGACGAAGACGATCGTCTTACCCAACTCCGCCTGGATGCGCAGGAGTTCATCCTGAAGGCCCTTGCGGACGACCGGGTCGACGGCGGAGAACGGCTCGTCCATCAGCAGCACCGGCGGATCGGCGGCGAGCGCACGTGCCACGCCGACGCGCTGCTGCTGACCACCGGACAGCTGGTAGGGATACCGCTTGGCGAACGAGGCGTCCAGCCCCACCCGTTCCATCAGTTCCCGCGCCCTCGCGCGGGCCTTGTCCCTGCTCCAGCCCAGCATCCGGGGCACGGTGGCGATGTTGTCGACGATCGTGCGGTGCTGGAAGAGTCCCGCGTTCTGGATGACGTAACCCATGGACCGGCGCAGGGTGTTGACCGGCTGCTGACGGCTGTCGACGCCGTCGATGAGGATCGTGCCCTCGCTGGGCTCGACCATCCGGTTGATCATCCGCAGGGTGGTCGTCTTGCCGCAGCCCGAGGGGCCGACGAGGACGGTGATCGAACGGTCCGGTATGTCCAGAGAGAGCCGGTCGACGGCCACCGTGCCGTCCGGGTATCGCTTGGTGACTGAATCTATCCGTATCAAAACGCCGAATACCCTTCGGGTCTGGCTGTTTCCGCCCACTCTCGACCTGACGAGTTTCGGGCCGTTGCGGGGAGAGTCTAAACCGCTTACGTTTCGGCCGTTTTCGTGGGAGAGCCGCTCTCTAGAAGCGATCCGGGCTGTGCGCAGCCTGTGAGTCCGCTGATTCTCACTCTTCCCTCAGGAACGGCTCAGGGATCCCCCAGACACGCCCCCGATCGTCATGGCAATGAACGCCCACCGGGGCGAAATCCCACCTGGAGTAAGCGCCATGACGACATTCGCCCCGCCACCCGCCCCCGTCCAGGAGGACGGCGCCCGCCACCGGGCGGCCCCCTCCTCCGACGGCGGACTCGCCTCCCGCGCCGGGCGGTTGTTCACCGGCGCCCCCGAGGACCCGCGCTGGGCCCGCCCGGCCCTCTGGGCGATTCTCGTCCTGGCCACGGCCCTGTACGCCTGGAACCTCTCCTCGATCACCGGCAACACCTTCTACGACGCGGCCGTCTACAGCGGCACCAAGAGCTGGAAGGCGTTCTTCTTCGGCGCCCTGGACTCGGGCAGCTTCATCACGGTCGACAAGCCGCCGTTCGCCCTGTGGGTGATGGGCCTGTCAGCCCGCGCCTTCGGGTACGGCACCTGGCAGTTGACACTGCCGATGGTCGCCGTGGGAACCGGTTCCGTCGCGCTGCTGTACCGGCTGGTCAAGCGGGACTTCGGCGCCGTGGCGGCGACCGTCTCCGCGCTGGTGCTGACGCTCACCCCGATCACGGTCGCCATCACCCGGGACACCAACCCCGACCCCGTCCTCGTCTTCCTGATGCTGCTGGGCGCGGCCGCGCTGCTGAAGGCCGTGCGCACCGGCCGGCCGATGCCCCTCGTGTGGTCCGGTGTCGCCATCGGTTTCGCCTTCAACACGAAGATGATGCAGGCGTACGTCGTCCTGCCCGCCTTCTTCCTGGTGTACCTGTGGGCGGCGAACGCCTCCCTGGGCAGGCGCGTCCGCAACCTCGCCGTCGGCACGGTCGCGCTGGTCGTCTCCAGCGCCTGGTGGATGGTGGTCGTCGATCTGATCCCGGCCTCCTCCCGCCCCTACATCGGCGGTTCGACGGACAACACGGTCTGGGACCTCGTCATCGGCTACAACGGCTTCGGCCGTATATTCGGGGCGAGTTCGTCGGTGGGCTCGCAGGGCAACGGCGCGAGCTTCGGCGGCGAGGCGGGCCTGTACCGGCTGTTCAACGACATCATGGGCGGCCAGATCTCCTGGCTGATCCCCTTCGCGGCGGTCGCGCTGGTGGCGGGGCTCGTCCTACGCGGCCGGGCGCCCCGTACGGACGCCAGGCGCGCCGCGCTGATGCTGTGGGGCGGCTGGTTCGTCCTGCACTACCTGACCTTCGCCCTCGCCGAGGGCACCTTCCATCCGTACTACGTCACCGCCATGGCTCCCGGTGTCGCGGCCCTGGCCGGAGCGGGCGGCGTCATGCTCTACAACGCCTTCCGCGAGGGCTCCGCGGTGAAGTGGGGGTGGGTGCTGCCGACCGCGGTGGCGGCGAGCTCGGTGTGGGCGGTCGTCCTGCTCCAGCGGGTCTCCGGCTCCGGGACGCTGTACACGGTCGCCGAGGTCGTGGCCGGCGTGGCGGGGGCCGCCTCGGTGACCGGGCTGCTGGTCGCCCGGTTCACGAAGCGGCAGCGGCTGATGGGCGTCGCGGCACTGGCGGCGGTCGTGGCACTCCTCGCCGGTCCGGCCGCCTACTCGGCCTCGGCCGCCACCTCCGGCACCAACGGCACCAACCCGACGGCCGGGCCGAGCACCGGCGGCATGGGAGGCATGGGCGGTGGCGGCGGCCAGCGGCCCAGCGGTTCGGACGGCGGACCGGGCACCAACTCCGGTGAGGCGCCGAGCGGTACGGGCGACGCCCAGGAGATGGGCGAACCGCCGTCGAACAGCGGCGGCTCCACGAACGGCGACGACTCCACGCAATCGGGTACGACCGAGTCCGGTACGACCAAGTCCGGTACGTCCGAGTCCGGTACCGCCGACGGTCGCACCGGCGGGGGTATGGGCGGCGACACCCAGGTGTCGTCCGCGATGATCACGTACCTGAAGAAGAACCAGGACGGCGCCACCTGGCTGGTGGCGGTGGCCACCGACCAGACGGCCTCCTCGATCATCCTGGAGTCGGGCCAGCCGGTCATCTCGATGGGCGGCTGGTCCGGCAGCGACGACGCGATGACGCTCGCCAAGCTGAAGAGCCTGGTGAAGGCGGGCAAGCTGCACTACATCGTCGTCGGCGACAGCGGCCAGGGATCCTCGAACTCCGAGATCTCGACCTGGGTCAAGGCGAACGGCACGGCCGTGTCCGACTACAGCGGCCTCTACCGCCTGGACGCGTCCGACGTCGGCTGAAGTCCCCTTACGGGGCAGGCCGTACACAAAAAGGGCGGGCCGTCGGCTTCACCGGCGGCCCGCCCTCCGCATGCCCGTCCGGGCGGCGGCACCCAACGTGCCTCAGCGGCACCGGCGTTGAGGACGCGAGTACGGACGACGCCCCCGGCCCGAGGTCCATGCGAGGACCGTCGCGCCCCACCCGAGCAGCCACCCGGCCGCCCCCAGGGCCCCCGCCTCGACGCTCACGCGGCCACTGCCGCCGCCGTGGGGAACCCGCCGGTGCGCAGCACGCGTCCGCCGGGCAGCACGGCGTACACCTCGCAGCCGTCCCGCGCGGCCGCCCACTCGACGCCCGCCGCGCCCAGGGCGAACGCGGCCGTGGCGACGGTGTCGGCCTCGGTCAGGGTCGGAGCCACGACGGTGAGGCTGTCGAGGCCGGTGACCGGGCGGCCGGTGCGGCCGTCGACGATGTGGTCGCCGCGCTCGTAGCGGGCGGAGGTCGCGACCGCCCCGTCGGTGAGGTCGAGGACGGTGCACAGCCGGTCGGCGATCTCGGGATGCCGCACGCCGACCCGCCAGGGCCCGCCGGAGACGACCACGTCGCCCCCGGCGTTGAGGCAGAACCGGCGCAGCCCGGCCCCGGTCAGCAGCTCCGCCGCCCGCTGCACGGACCAGCCCTTGACCACCGCGCAGGGGTCGAGGCCGCGGCCGGGCAGCCGGACGTCGAAGGCGCCGCCGGTGGCGGTCCGGTACCGCTCGCAGATGCCGAGGACCTCCACGAGGTCGGCGCTCAGCTCGTCGGCCGACAGCTCACCCCTGCCGTACCGGGAGACCTCGCTGTCGGCCCTGAAGGGGCTGAACCGTGCGTCGACCTCGCGCAGCCAGGCGAACACGGCGTCCCCGGTCCCTTCGGGCACGACCGTGTCGTCGATCCGCAGCGAGACCGGGAACCCCATGACGTGTTCGACGCGGCGCACGTCAGGCGCCCTTCGCGTCGATCGCCGCCTGGAGGGACTCCTTGTAGCCGTCGCTCGTCAGGGTCGCGCCGGAGACGGTGTCGATGTCCGCGCTCTGCGCCGTGAGCGTCTCCGCGATCAGCTCGGGCACCGCCGCGGCCGTCTGCGGATGGTCCGGCGCCTTCAGCATCCTCACCGCCGTGATCCGGTCGCCCTCGTAGGTCACCTGGACCTGGACGTCGCCCTTCTCCGTGGTCACGGTCGTACCGGTGACGGTGGTCGAGCCCGAAGAGCCCGTTGCGCCGGAAGCGCCCGAGGACGACGTGGAGGAGGACACGGAGGGCGTCGAGGCGGCCTCGGTGGTGGATGTCGTCGTACCGGTCGACGGCTCGTAGCGCCAGAGCGGGATCAGCCCCGCCAAGGAGAGGACCAGGACAGGTATTGCTCGCTTCACAGCGTCTTCCTCATATCTCTCATCCCGCCAGGCTGAAGCGCTCGAAGTGGATCTGCGGCTTGGGCACGTCCAGCTCGCGCAGGGTGCCGAGGACCGCGTTCATCATCGGCGGCGGTCCGCACAGGAAGACGTCCCGCTCCGCGATGTCCGGTACGAGGGCGGCCAGTTCGCGCGGCGCCAGCCGGTCCGGCACCGGTGGCCCGGTGACCAGGTGCAGCTCGGCGCCCTTGGCTACGGCCAGCTCGCGCAGCTCGTCGTAGAGGACGGCGTCGCGCTCGCCGGCCACCCGGTAGATGACCACCGCGTGTCCGTGGATCTCCTCGAGGAGTGCCCGGATCGGGGTGACGCCGACGCCGCCGGCGATGAGCAGGGCCTCGGGACGGGTGCGGTGCATGGCGGTGAAGGCGCCGTAGGGGCCTTCCGCGAAGACGCGCGTGCCGGGCTTGATGTGCCGCAGTCCTGCCGAACCGTCGCCCGCCGCCTTCGCGGTGAGGCGCAGCCGGGTGCCGTCGGGCGCGGCCGACAGGGAGAAGGGGTTCGCCTGCCACCAGCGGTCCTTGGTCAGGAACCGCCACAGGAAGAACTGGCCGGCCCGGGCGGGAAGCCTGTCCAGGTCACGGCCGGTGATGTAGACGGAGACGACGTTGTCGGCCTCGGGGACGACCGCCTCGACGCGGAATTGATGGCGCCGGTTCCGCCAGAGCGGCAGGGCCAGCCGGCCCAGGAACACCGAGCCGAGGGCGACGCCCCACACCGCGTACCAGTACGCCGTGGCGGCGGACGACGCGGTGAAGGTCGTACCGACCGCTACCTGGTGGGTGAAGGCCAGCACCACGGCGACGTACGTGTACAGGTGGATGAAGTGCCAGGTCTCGTAGGCGAGGCGACGGCGGGCCCAGCGGGCGGAGACGCCGCCGATGACCAGGATCAGCACCAGCGCGACGACGGCGCGCAGTACGCCCTCGACGGTCTCGGCGAGGTCGACGAGCTGGCTCACCGGGTTCATCGACGAGGAGTCGGCATAGCCGAAGGTGATGAACACCACGTGGCCGACCAGCGTCCAGAGCAGGCCGAAGCCGGTCCAGCGGTGCCAGTTGGTCAGCCGGTCCATGCCGATGCGGCGGTCCAGCCAGGGCAGCCGGGCCACCAGCAGCAGCTGGAACGCCATCAGCAGAGCGCCGTACAGGCCGGCGAAGCGGCCGATCACGACCAGCGCGTTGGAGGCGAAGCCGGCCTGGACGGCGAAGAGGGTCACGACGGCCGCGTTCACGGCCAGCACGGCGTACAGGCCGGTGCGGGCCACCACTTTGGGACGTATCGCCGTGGGGGGTACGGGAGGCGATTGGACGGTCGTCACGGACGGAAACTCCTAGATCGGGTCCTCAGAACACAGAGCTTCTCCGTGCTTCGCTGTCGTTTTCCTGTCGTACAACTTTCAAGATCTTATCGATTCACGCGCGCGTGGGACGCGAGGCCGGTGCCGCGCGAGGTGTGGCGCACTATGAGCGGGTGGAAAAAGTACGACTCCTCGTCGTGGACGACGACCCGCCGATCGCCGATCTCGTGGCGACGGTCGCCCGTTACGAGGGCTGGGACGCGGTCACCGCGAACTCGGGTGCGGAGGCGCTTCGCCGTGCCGCCGACTTCCGTCCGGACATCGTGGTGCTCGACCTGATGCTGCCCGACATCGACGGCTTCGGCGTGCTCGACCGGCTGCGGCACAGCGGCACGATGGTGCCGGTGGTGTTCCTCACCGCGCGCGACGGCGTCGCCGACCGGGTCGCGGGGCTGACCCGGGGCGGGGACGACTACCTGGTGAAACCGTTCGCCGTGGAGGAGCTGATGGCCCGGTTGCGGACCGTGCTGCGGCGCAGCGCCGGCCCCGGCGCCCAGCGCTCCGTGCTGCGGGTCGCGGACCTCACCATGGACGAGGACACCCGGGAGGTCCGGCGCGGCGGAAGACTGCTGACGCTCACCCCCACCGAGTACGAGGTGCTGCGCTATCTGATGCGCAAGTCGCCGACCGTGCTCACCAAGGCGCAGATCCTCGACCACGTGTGGGAGTACGGCTTCGGCGGCCGTTCCAACGTCGTCGAGCTCGTCGTCAGCCGACTGCGCCGCAAGCTCGACCCGACAGGTGACGAACCGATGATCCGGACGGTGCGCGGTTTCGGGTACGTGATCCGGCAGGCGGCCGAGTGATCGGCCGGGTCTGGCAGACGTACCGCAGACTGCGGCTCGGCACCCGGCTGGCGCTGGGTCTCGGCGCGCTGTCACTGGTGGTGTTCGCGGTCGTCGGCACGGCCCTGACCACCTATATGCGGGACTACCTGTCGGCCCAGCTCGACGACCAGCTCGCGATCGCCCAGGTCGCGCAGTCCAAGAGCATCGTGGACTCCGGCTCGCTGACCGGGAAGAAGTACTGGGGCTGGTACTACGCCGTGTACGACGTGCGGGACGGCAAGCCCGTGCTGCGCGAGCCCGAGGACCCCGGTGACCTGCCCGAGGACGTCGACGACCTCACCGCCCTGGCCAAGGCGCAGACGATCGCCCACTCGGAGGTGCTGGGCACCGCGCACCTCGCGGGCGACGGCGTGTACCGGCTGCGCGCCTGCACGGTGGAGCCCGGAGTGGTGCTGGTCAGCGGCGCCTCCATGAACGACCTGGAGGACACCGTCCGCCAGCTGATCACGATCCAGGTCGTCACCTTCGGCCTGGCGCTGCTTGCCCTCGTGGTCTTCGGCCGGGCCCTGCTGCGGCGCGGTCTGAAACCGCTGAGCGACATGGCGCACACCGCGCACGGCATCACCTCGCACAACCTCACCGAGTCGGCGTCCCGCCTCACGCTGCGCGCGGACGCCCTGGGCGGCGGCCCCGAGGTCGAGGAACTGCGCACGGCCTTCAACACGATGTTGCAGCACATCGACGACTCCCTCGCCGTGCGGGCGGAGGCGGAACAGCGCCTGCGCCGGTTCGTCGCCGACGCCTCGCACGAACTGCGCACGCCGCTGATGTCGGTGCGCGGTTACGCGGACCTCTTCCAGTACGCGGCCGCCAACGCGCCCGGGGAACGGGACAAACACCTGGCCCGGCTGCGCGCCGAGGCCGCCCGGATGGGCTTCCTCCTCGACGACCTGCTGCTGCTCGCCCGTCTGGACGCGGCCGAGGTGGAGACGCCCCTGCGGATGGAGAACGCGGACCTGGTGGAGCTGGTCGAGCAGGCGGCCGACGCGTTCCGCGCGAGTCACCCCGGCCATGCGCTGACGGTGACGCCGGGCCCGGCCGCCGTGCCGCTGCGGATGGACCCGCACCGCATCCGCCAGGTCCTGGACAACCTCCTCACCAACGCGGCCGTGCACACCCCGGCCGGCACCCCCGTCTCCGTCGGGGCGTCCCTCTCGTCGGGCACCGCACGGGTGCACGTCACCGACCAGGGCCCCGGCATCCCGCCCGGTGACCGCGACCGCGTCTTCGACCGCTTCTACCGCGTCGACAAGGCCCGCAGCCGTGACCGCGGCGGCAGCGGCCTCGGCCTGTCGGTCGCCCGGTCCCTGGTGCGAGCGCACGGGGGCTCGCTGGAACTGGACGACACGGCGGGGGCAACGGTGTTCACGGTGACACTGCCCCCGGGCGGGCCGGGGAGCTGAGCGGCCCTTCGCGCCGTGGCGGCCACCGCCTGCCGACGCCCGTCACGATGGCCGACCGGAGCAGCCGCGAGGGGCCGGCGGTACTGCGGGCCGGTGCACCCCGGGGAACAATGCTCAGGACTTGTCGACTGGGGCTCGGGGAGCATGTGAAGGGCGTACTTTCCCGAGTGATCGACTGATAGTCATTGAGCAGGCCGCGTCCGGAGTGAGCGCGCCTGCCGAGGACGAGGCGTGAACCGCCGATGCCCGGAGATCGGGGATCAGGGCGGCGATGCGCTCGAGTTGGTCGTGCTGTGAGCGCAGGTCGAGGGCGGCGAGGCGGATGACGAGATGGCGCGCGCCGGCGGCGACGTACCGGCCGAGGCCGTCGAGAACCTGCTCGGCGGAGCCGGTGACGACCGCCTGGATCTTCTCCAGTTCTTCCAGCGGCATGCCGTAGGCGGCCCGTGCGTGGTCGTCGAGCGCCCGGCGGCCGTTCTCGACGCCGTCATCGACCCGTACGGAAACGAACAGGGCCGGGGTGACGTCGTCGGCCGGGCGCCCAGCCTCGGCCGCCGCCTTCCGTACGTCCAGCAGACCGGACTCGTAATCGGCCGGGTCGGGCGGGTAGGGGAGCCAGCCGTCGTACAGCCGACCGGTGCGGGCCAGCGCGGCCGGGGACGCGCCGCCGAGCCAGATCGGCGGGCCGCCTGCGCGCAAGGGCAGGGTCGCGGGCGGGATGTCGTCGAACTGGAGGATCTCGCCGTGGAAGGAGGTGGCGCCGGTCCACAGGCCGCGCCAGAGCGCCACGGTCTCGTCAAGCCGGGCGAAGCGGCGCTCCCACGGCACCTCGGACAGCGTGTAGAAGGGCCGTCCGAAACGTCCGGGGAAGCCGGCGCCGACCGCCACGGTGAGCCGGCCGCCGGACAGCAGGTCGATCGACGCCAGCGACTGCGCGACCTGGATCGGGCGGCGTAGGAATGGCAGCAGCGCACCGGTCCCCAGCGTCACGCGCTCGGTCGCGGGGGCGAGCGCGGCCAGCATCGTGAGCGCCTCGATACGCGGGCTGATCAGGGAGTCGTTGACGAAGAGCGAAGAGAAGCCCGACCGTTCCGCCCGGACGCCGAAGGCGATCAGGCTCCGGGGGTCGTCGTCCGCGCCCCACTGGGCCTTTCCGGTCGGGAGGAGTACGCCGATGTCCATGCCCCAGATGCTCCCGGCCGGCGACGGTGCCCACAATTCCCTCCAGGGAATGGCCGGACCTCCGCCCCGGCCGCTACAACAGGCCTGTGGACTTCCCAACTGCGCTCCGTGAACGCCGTACCCGTCGCCGTCTCAGCCAGCTCGACCTGGCGCTGCGGGCCGGTACCACCCAGCGGCACCTCAGTTTCGTCGAGTCCGGCAGGTCCACCCCCGGCCGGAACCTGGTCGTACGCCTGGCCGAGTCGTTGGAACTGCCGTTGCGGGAGCGCAATGAGCTGCTGCTGGCCGCCGGATACGCGCCCGTCTATCCGGAGAACGCCCTCGACGATCCGGTCCTGGCCCCTGTACGTGCGGCGATGGACCACATCCTGCACGGGCACCTTCCCTATCCCGCGCTCGTCGTGGACCGGAACGGTGATCTGATCGCCGCCAACAAGGCACTCGACCTGATCACCGAGGGTGCGGCCCCCGAGCTGGTCGGCCCGGGGACGAACGTGTACCGCCTCGCCCTCCATCCCCACGGAATGGCACCCCGCATCCGTAACTTCGCCGAATGGGCGCGTCACATCCTGACGCGCCTGGACCACCAGGAAGAGCTGCGTGCCGAACTCTCGCAATACGTACCCGAGTTGGAGTGGGCCGCCGGCGCTCTCGGCTTCGCGGTCCCGCTCCACCTGGAGACGTCGCACGGTGAGCTGCACCTGGTGACGACCGTGACGACGTTCGCCACCGCGATCGACGTGACCCTCACCGAGCTGAAACTGGAGGCGTTCCTCCCGGTGGACTCGGCAACCGCCGAGGCGCTGCAGGCGGCCGCCGGCGGAAGACATGGTTGACATCACCAGCTGACATCAAGGCCGACAGAGGGCATGGCCCGGTGATCAAGGACTCACCCACAAGTCCTGACAACTACTCACCCCGGGAGGTGCCCGGGATGAACCGCGAGGGGTACGGGCAGAAATCCCACAGCCTCATCGCACCTCCCCGGCCCCACCACCCCTCGCCCCACCGCACTCGGGCCACCGCACCTGCTCCACCGCACCTTGCCCCACCGCGCCTGTTCCACCCCACCGCGCTTGCGCCACCGCACCTTGCCCCACCGCACCTGCCCCACCGCACGGCGGTCGCCCTTCGGCCCGCACTCCGTCGGCTCACGGACACCGCACCGTCACACCGGAGGGGAACGACGTCCCTGTCCCCTCCCCAGGCCCGATCCGTCGCGCCGCCGCGCGCGGTCACGACGCGGAAGGACGACGTGCGCCGTGTCCCTGCTGCCCCTCGACGACCCCGCGTCGCCGCCCCCGCGCACGGACGGCCGCCGCCGCCCCCGGGCCGCCGCCGCCACCCGCCGTGCCCTCTGCCTGTTCCCGGTCCTGCTGCTCGCGGTGTGGGCGGCGGTCGACTGGCACGCCGTGCGAGACGGCACCGCCCTGCTGGCCGGCGCCGATCCCTGGTGGCTGCTGGTCGGGCTCCTCTTCAGCTACCTGGGCTCGGTCGCCGCGGCCTGCGTCCGCCAGGGCGCGATCACGGACCGGCTGCCACCGGGTCTGCTGGTGGCCTCACAGATCGCCGCGGGCGCCGCGAACCACATACTGCCGGCGAGCATAGGCGCCCACGCGGTCACGGTCCGCTTCCTGCAACGCCAGGGCGTCCCCCTGCCCCGCGCCACCGCCTCGATCGCCCTGTACTCGCTGGTCAGAGCCGTGGCGAAGACACCCGTCGTGCTGGGCTTCCTGCTCGCCGCACCCAGCGCCGTGCCGCCCGCCAGGCTTCTCCCCGAGGGACGGACGCTGTTGCTGGCCGCCGGGGGCCTGCTGCTCGTCCCCGCGGCGGGAGCGGCGCTGTTCGTCCTCGTCCGGCCGCTGCGCCGGCCCACCGTGGACTTCGTGCGTACGGCCCTCACGGACGCCCGGCATCTGCACACGCGCCCCGCCCGCTTCCTGCCCCTGTGGGGCGGGGCGATCGCCGCGCCGCTGATCCAGGCGAGCGTGGTGGCCTCGGTGGGCACGGCGCTCGGCCTGCCCCTGTCCTGGGCGCAGTTGCTCTTCGCGTTCCTCGCGGCGAGCACCGCGGCCGGCGCCGTCCCCGCACCGGGCGGGATCGGCCCGGTCGACGCGGCCCTGGTCCTCACCCTGGCGGGCTACGGCACCCCGCTGCCCCTCGCCACGGCGACGGTCATCGGCTACCGGGTGCTCACGGTCTGGCTGCCCCTGCTGCCCGGGATGCTGGTGCTGTCGGCACTGGTGCAGCGGAAGCACCTGTGAGCCGCCGGCCCCCGCCGTCCGTCGTCACGTAGCCCGCGCCGTCCGTCGTCACCGTCAGCCCGCGCCGTCCTCCGCAAGCCGCAGCGAGACGCTGTTGATGCAGTACCGCTGGTCGGTCGGGGTCGCGTACCCCTCGCCCGCGAAGACGTGCCCGAGGTGCGAACCGCACCGGGCACACCGCACCTCGGTGCGCAGCATCCCGTGCGAGCGGTCCTCGATCAGTTCCACCGCGTCGGTGTCCTTCGGGTCGAAGAAGGACGGCCAGCCGCAGTGGGAGTCGAACTTGGTCCCGGAGGTGAACAGTTCGGCACCACAGGCCCGGCAGGAGTAGACGCCCTCGGCCTTGGTGTCGGTGTACTCACCGGTGAACGCGGGCTCGGTGGCGGCCTGCCGCAGAACGGCGTACTCGGCCGGGGTCAGCTCCGCCCGCCACTGCTCGTCCGGCTTTTCGACGTCGTACGACATGAGCCTCAGCCCCTTACTGGGAAAGACGGTCCAGAATGCGCGGGCCCAGGTCCGTCACGTCACCCGCGCCCATGGTGAGAACGAGATCACCGGCCTTCGCCATTCCCGCCACCACCTCCGGCGCCGTGTCCTTGTCGTGCACCGCGGTCACGTCCGCGCCCGCCGCCCGGGCCGCGTCGATGATCAGCTCGCTGGTCACGCCCGGGATCGGGTCCTCGCGGGCCGGGTAGATGTCGAGGACGACGGAGGCGTCCGCCAGGGCCAGCGACTGCCCCATCTCCGTGCCGAGCTCCTGGGTCCTGGAGAACAGGTGCGGCTGGAAGAGGACGAGGATGCGGGCGTCACCCACCGCGGCGCGCATCGCCTCCAGGTCGGCCGTCATCTCCGTCGGGTGATGGGCGTAGGAGTCGACGACCTGGACGCCCGCCGCCTCGCCCTTGAGCTGAAGCCGGCGCTTGACGCCCGTGTACGCGGCCAGCGCGGGGGCCAGTTCCGCGGCCGGGACGCCCAGGGCGACGCCCGCCGCCAGCGCGGCGACGGCGTTGTGCGCGTAGTGGCGGCCGGGCACCGAGACCGCGAAGGTGAGCCGCTGCCCGTCGAGCAGCACGGTCACCTCGCTCTTCAGCCCCTGGGGGACGACGGACAGCACCCGCACGTCGGCGTCCTCGGCCTCCCCGTACGTCACCACCCGTACGCCCTCGACCCGCCGGGTCAGTTCCCGCGCGCCCTCGTGGTCGGAGGTGATCACCAGGGTGCCGCCGGGCACGATCTTCCCGGCGAAGGTCTCGAAGGACTCGTAGATCTCGTCCATCGAGGCGTAGTTCGCGTGGTGGTCCAGCTCGACGTTGAGGACGATGGCGACCTCGGGCGCGTACTTGTGGAAGCTGCGGTCCGACTCGTCCGCCTCGGCGACGAAGATCTCGCCCTCGCCGTGCAGCGCGTTGGAGCCTGGCGCGTCCAGGTCGCCGCCGATCGCGTACGAGGGGTTGAGGCCCAGCTCGGACAGCGACACCGCCAGCATGGACGTGGTGGTCGTCTTGCCGTGCGTGCCGGCGACGGCGATCGGCCGCAACCCGTCCATCAGCCGGGCGAGCGCGTCCGAACGGTGGACGACGGGAATCCCCAGCTCGGCCGCGCGGGCCAGCTCCGGGTTTTCCGCGCGGATCGCCGACGACACGACGACACAGCTGGCGTCGTCGGCCAGGTGCCCGGCGGCGTGGCCGATGTGGACGGTCGCCCCGAGCGCCCGCAGCGCCGCCGCGGTCTCGGACTCCCTGGCGTCGCTGCCGGCCACCTTCGCCCCGCGCTGAGCCAGGATCTTCGCGATCCCCGACATCCCCGCCCCACCGATGCCGATGAAGTGCGGTCGGTCCATGGCGGTAGGAAGGCCGGGTGCCATGCGTGTTCTCCCAGGGTGCGCTACGACGGGTTCGGTGCGCCCCCACCCTATTGCGCGAGGCGCCCCGCACCCACCCAGGGGCGCGGGGCCGTACCGCTGGGCGAAGGCGACGGGCCGACGCACGGCCCCGCCGCGCGGGCGCGCGCGGCGGCTGCACACCCGCACCCGCACCCATACCCGCACCCGCACCCGCACATCACGGCCCCCAACAAGGTGGCGGCCCGCTCACGCCTTGCTGTGCGAGAAGAGTTTCAGCACCGGCACGCCCACCTTGTGCCGGGCCCGGGAGGCCCAGTCCCGGTGGAAGAACTCCTCGACGTAGTGGGGGTCGGTCAGGACGATCACCTCGTCCGCCCGCGCCTCCGCCACCAGGGACTTCAGCGCGTCCAGCGGATGCTCCTCGACGAGGCGGCCCACCGCCTCGCTGCCCGCCGCGTGCAGTGCCTGCAAGGAGACCTCCAGGGCCCGTACCCCGAACCCCTTCGCCTCGTCCCCCTCGGGCGTCTCGCCCTCCCGTGCCGCCTCGTCCAGTTCGCCGAGAGCCACGTCGTCGATGGCCCGCAGCAAGCGGTCCGCCTGGTCGCCGCGCGGCTGGAGCAGCACCTGGAAGGAGACCGGCTCGTCTCCGTGCAAGGTGCTGACGAACTCCACGTCGGCGGACGTCAGGGCCTTCTCGATCATCAAAACGCTTGTGAACACCAGCGCCCCATTCTCCTTCGAGGACCCCCGTGGCCCTCACTCCTCCGTGGGCCGTTCATGGCCCTGCGGAAACCATCCTTCCCCGTGGTCGCACGGGGACTGCGAGATTCAGTGTGCCCGCCGGACGCTGAACGGAACGGCCAATTCCGCTGTTTTCAGGACCAAAGGCGACGACAGAACTCGTATCCGGCACTCACGGCCGCCGGTACCTGCCGAACAGGAAACCCTCCTCCTCCAGGAGGGACACCAGTGCGAACCGGTGCGGAACCGCGACCGACGGGCCGCCCGTGATCCGCTGCGCGTCGCCGACGGTGAGCATCGGGGAGACGGTCAGACAGAGTTCGTCCAGTACCCCGGCGGCGACGAACTGACCCAGGAGGCGGGGCCCGCCCTCCGTCAGCAGCCGGGTGTGCCCGAGTTCGGCGAGAGCCTGTACGGCCCGGGCCGGCTCGACCCCCATGCCGTCCCCGGCGACCACCACCCGCGCGCCCGCCTTCTCCGCCGCCGCGACCTTGTCGGGGGCCGCCGCGGCGCCCGTCAGGATCAGGGTGGGGACCAGCGGCGAGGTGAAGAGCGGTAGCGAGAAGTCCAGGTCCAGGCCGGCGCTGACCACCGCGACGGCGGGAGCGGGCCCCTGCCCGGCCGCCTCGCGCGGCGCGGCGAACTCGGCACGCGCGCGTGCCGGGCGGTACCCCTCCAGACGTACCGTTTCCGCGCCCACGACCACCACGTCGGCGAGGCCGCGCAGCGTGCCGAAGATCCGCATGTCGGTGGCGGTGGAGATGGGCTGGGAACGCCCGTCGTGCTGGGCGGCGCCGTCGAGCGTCGCCACCATGTTGGCCCGCAGCCAGGGCCGTGGCCCCCCGGGTCCGGGCTCGGGGTACCCGTAGGCGTCCGCGAGCTCGCCGAGGCTCCACTCACGGTCCTCCGCCGCGCCACCCCCCTCACCGGGGCCCCGGGGCGGCAGGCCGCCCGAGCCGGTCGTCACTGTCTGGTCGGTCACAGGGAACAGCCGTCGCATGCCAGGCAGTCTGGCACGCCCCGTAGCATGGGGGACCGTGTCGTCCTCCTCCCCCGCCCCCGGCGTCCGTCCGATAGCCGACGCGGCCCCGGTGTCCCTCTGCACCCGTCAGCCGCATGTCCCCGCGGACCGGCTGGTCGCCGAGATGATCCCGCCGCCACGCTTCGACTCGGTCCGTTTCAGCACGTACATCCCGGATCCGAACCAGCCCAGCCAGACCGCGGCGGTCGGCGTCCTGGAGGGCTTCGCGGCCGGACTCGGCGGCGCGCACGCCACGGGCACCGCCAGGCGGGGGTTCCTCGGCTTCGGCAGGGCGAAGACACCCAAAATCCCCGCCGGACCGCGTGGCGTCTACCTGGACGGCGGCTACGGCGTCGGGAAGACCCACCTGCTGGCGTCCCTGTGGCACGCCACCCCGGCCGAGCCCGCCCTGAAGGCCTTCGGCACCTTCGTCGAGCTGACCAACCTGGTCGGCGCCCTCGGCTTCCAGCAGACCGTGCGGACCCTCTCGGGACACCGCCTGCTGTGCATCGACGAGTTCGAGCTGGACGACCCGGGCGACACCGTTCTCGTCTCGACGCTGCTCGGCAAACTGGTCGAGGCGGGTGTCGCGCTGGCCGCCACCTCCAACACCCTGCCCGGCAAGCTCGGCGAGGGCCGGTTCGCGTCCGCCGACTTCCTGCGCGAGATCCAGGGCCTGTCGGCGCACTTCCGCGCGCTGCGCATCGACGGCGAGGACTACCGCCACCGCGGTCTGCCCGAGGCGCCGGCGCCGTACTCCGACGAGCAGGTGACGAAGGCGGCGTATGCCACCGAGGGCGCCTCGCTCGACGACTTCCCGCATCTGCTGGAGCACCTCGCCAAGGTCCACCCGAGCCGTTACGGCGCACTGACGGACGGCCTGAAGGCGGTCTGCCTCACGAACGTGGGGGCGGTGCCCGACCAGTCGACGGCTCTGCGGCTGGTGGTCCTGGCCGACCGGCTCTACGACCGCGAGGTCCCGGTCCTGGCCGCCGGGCTCCCCTTCGACCGGCTGTTCGGCGAGGAGATGCTGAACGGCGGCTACCGCAAGAAGTACTTCCGCGCGATCTCCCGGCTCACCGCGCTGGCCCGCGACGCGAAGCGACTCGTCGAACCCCAATAAACGATCTTGACCTCCGGGTCAAGAGTCGATTCGCGCCAGAAAACCCTCCCTTTTGAGGCGCACTTCATCTCGAAACGTCGAGTTAACCTTGCAAACTACTTCGCAGGGTTAACGTGTTTCTTGACCAGTGGTTGACCAACCTTTGGTCTGGACTAGAGGCGTGAAGTGACCGGAGGGGGGCGTATGTTGCGAGGTGCGACGGCCCGGACCGTCCTTTCGCTCCTCACCGCCGCCCTGCTGGCCCTCCCGTTCTTCGCACCCACGCCATCCTTCGCACACGCGCACACGGTGCGTCAGGTCGAGGCCAAGGCCCAGCCCGGAACCAAACTCTCCGGCGCAGCGAAGCGCGACGAGATCGCCACGTTCCGCGACTGCGACCGCTCCGGCGGTCCCGCGGATCCCCTGCGCAGCCGCGACCGCCATCGCGCCTCCGCCCCGGCCGCCCCGGCGCCCCAGGAGCCGGAGCGCGCGCTGCTGGCGCAGGACCCCGCGGCCGCGCATCAGCCGGCCCGGCCCGGCGCCCCCCATCACCGCCCGTCGAGATCCTCGGCGGCCCACTCCCCGGCTGCACTCCAGGTCTTCCGCTGCTGAGCGAACAGAGCAGAACAGCGCTTCCCCCACCTGTCCTGTTCCCTGCAGTTCCCTGCAGTTTCCTGCACATCCGACGCGCCCCCACCGCGCGCCAGGAGGAGTCACCACGTCATGCAGCCCCTCATCGACAACGCCCGTACGTTCGGACAGCGCCCTGAGGAGTTCGCCAAACTCGCAGAAGGCCAGTCCCCGCAGGTCCTCTTCATCACCTGCTCGGATTCACGGGTCGTTCCCGCCCTGATCACCGGCGCCCGTCCCGGCGAACTCTTCGAACTGCGCACCGCGGGCAACATCGTTCCCCCCTACGGCTCCGACCGCCCCACCGGCGAGGCCGCCACCATCGAGTACGCCGTCGAGGTGCTCGGCGTCCAGGACGTCGTCGTCTGCGGCCACTCGCACTGCGGTGCCGTCGGCGCGCTGGTGCGCGGCGACGACCTCGACGGCGTCCCCGCCGTACGCGACTGGCTCGCGCACGCCGCGGACGAACCGGGGGCCGGCGACCCCGACGACCCGACGGTCATGCGGGCGGTGCAGAACCATGTGCTCGCCCAGCTGCTGCGGCTGCGCTCCTACCCCTGCGTGGAGAAGCGGCTGGCCGACGGCCGGCTGCGGGTGCGCGGCTGGTACTACGAGGTGCACACCGGTGCCGTCCGCGAGCACCGCGTGGACACCGACGGCTTCGAAGCCCTGTGAGCGCCGCGATGAACCAGCGGCCCGCCGGGCGAATATCCCGGTTCCCCCACCTCAGGCAGGACTTCGCCGCCTCCCTCGTCGTCTTCCTGGTCGCGCTCCCGCTGTGTGTGGGCGTGGCCGTGGCCTCCGGCGTACCGGCCGAGCTCGGGCTCGTCACCGGCATCGTCGGCGGCCTGGTCACCGGCGTGCTGCGGGGCAGCTCCCTCCAGGTGTCCGGTCCGGCGGCCGGGCTGACCGTGCTGGTCTTCGAGGCGGTGCGGGAGTTCGGCCTGCCCGCCCTCGGAGTGATCGTCCTCGCCACGGGCGCCCTGCAGCTCGCCATGGGCGCCCTGAAGCTGGGCCGCTACTTCCGTGCCATCTCGGTCTCGGTCGTCGAGGGCATGCTGGCCGGAATCGGCCTGGTGCTGATCGCCGGTCAGCTGTACGCGATGGCCGGCGCCAAGGCGCCGGAGTCCGGCCCGGAGAAGATCGCCGCTCTGCCCGGGGCGCTCGTGGACGCGGCGGGCAGCACCGCCGCGCTGTCCTCGCTCGCGATCGGCGCCGGCACCGTCGCCGTACTGGTGCTGTGGAAGCGGATGCCGGCGAAGGTCCGTACGGTGCCCGGCCCGCTCGCCGCGGTGGGCCTGGCCACGCTCACCGCCCTGCTGCTGGACCTGCCCGTGGCCACGGTCGAGGTGCGGGGGCTGCTGGACTCCGTCCAGCCCCCGTCACTGGGCGCCTTCGGTGAGCTGGCGGACATCGGCCTGCTCGGCACGATCGTCGCGTTCACCCTGATCGCGTCCGCCGAGTCGCTGTTCAGTGCGGCGGCCGTGGACCGGCTGCACGACGGTCCGCGCACCGAGTACGACAAGGAGCTGATGGCGCAGGGCGCGGGCAACGCGCTCTGCGGGGCCCTCGGCGCGCTGCCGATGACCGCGGTGATCGTGCGCAGCGCGGCCAACGTACAGGCGGGCGCGCGGACCAAGGCGTCGCGCGTGCTGCACGGCGTGTGGCTGCTGCTGTTCGCGGCCCTGCTGCCGGACGTCCTGGCGTACATACCCATCCCGGCGCTGGCCGGCATCCTCGTGCACGCGGGCGCCAAGCTCGTGCCCGTGCGGGCGCTCGTGGGGCTGTGGCGTGAGCACCGCGGCGAGGCGCTGATCCTGGTCGTCACGGCCGTCTCGATCGTGGCGGTCAGCATGTTCGAGGGTGTGCTCATCGGTCTCGCGCTGGCCGTCGCCAAGACGGCGTGGGAGGCCTCGCACCTCAGGATGGAGATCGTCGACAAGGGTGCGGGCCCCGTCCAGGCGTATCTGTCGGGCAACGCGACCTTCCTGCGGCTGCCGAAGATCCTCGACAGCCTGGAGGCCCTTCCCCAGGACCGCCCCGTGGAGCTGGACCTCTCCGGTCTGCACCACCTCGACCACGCCTGCCGTACGGCCCTGGAGGCCTGGGCGGAACGGCACAGCGCGGCCGGCACGGAACCGGTGAAGGTGACGGAACCCGTGAAGGTCACGGAGCCGGTCACGAGCGGCTAGTCCCCGCTCGCCGTGCGGCCCGGGGCCCGGGGCGTGGCCCCGGGCCGGACGGCGGGCATATCGTTACAGGGGCGGACAGAAAGTGCTCCTACGGGCCTCTTGCTGAGGAGGTCGCCATGCTCCAGGAAGTGCTGGGCGCGGCCACGGCGGTCGCCGCCGGAGGTCTCGTGTACCTCGGGGCGGCGGCGCGGGTCGTCAAGCAGTACGAGCGCGGGGTGGTCCTGCGGCTCGGCCGGCTGCGCGGCGAAGTCCGCCCGCCGGGCTTCACCCTGGTCGTCCCGGCCGTGGACCGGCTGCACAAGGTCAACATGCAGATCGTGACGATGCCCATCCCCGCCCAGGAGGGCATCAGCCGCGACAACGTGACCGTGCGGGTCGACGCCGTCGTGTACTTCCGGGTGGTGGACGCGTCCGCCGCGATCATCAACGTCGAGGACTACCGCTTCGCCGTCTCGCAGATGGCGCAGACCTCGCTGCGTTCGATCATCGGCAAGAGCGAGCTGGACGACCTGCTGTCGAACCGGGAGAAGCTCAACGAGGGCCTGGAGCTGATGATCGACAGCCCCGCCATCGGCTGGGGCGTGCAGATCGACCGGGTGGAGATCAAGGACGTGTCCCTGCCGGACACGATGAAGCGCTCGATGGCCCGGCAGGCCGAGGCCGACCGTGAGCGGCGGGCGCGGATCATCAACGCGGACGCCGAGCTCCAGGCGTCGAAGAAGCTCGCCGAGGCCGCGAAGGAGATGTCCGAGCAGCCCGCCGCGCTCCAGTTGCGGCTGCTCCAGACGGTGGTGGCGGTCGCCGCCGAGAAGAACTCCACGCTCGTCCTGCCGTTCCCGGTGGAACTGCTGCGCTTCCTGGAGAAGGCCCAGCCACCGCCCCCGCAACAGCCGCAGCAGGCGCAGCAACCGCCCCCGCAACAGGCGCAGCAGCCGCAGGCGCCCCCTTCTTCCCCGCCCCCACCCCCACCTCCACTGCCGCCGCCTCCGGAGGCCGTGGAGGAGTGACACGTGCTACGCGCGTGGTTCCCGGGGCGCACCCCGGGTGATAGACACAGCGGGATCACAGTTCCTGTCCGCCAGCAGGAAGGTCTTCCCATGTCTGCGACACGACGTCAGATCCTCGCGGGTACCGGCGCCTTGGGGGTGGGAGCGGGCATCGCGTTCACCGGCGCCCTCTCCGACCTCTTCGCCGGCACCGCGACCGCGGCCGCGCAGAACCCCGGCCACGACGGTTACGGTCCCCTGGTACCCGACGCGGACGGCCTGCTCGACCTCCCCGCGGGCTTCCGCTACCGGGTCCTCTCCCGCGAGGGCGATCCACTGCGGTCCGGCGAGGGCCCGGTGCCCTCCAACCACGACGGCATGACGGCCCTGCCCGGCCGGGGCGGTCGCGTCCACCTGGTCCGCAACCACGAGAACCGCCCCACGGCGAAGTTCCCCGTCCCCACGGTCGAAGGCCTGACCTACGACCCGGCCGGCAAGGGCGGCTGTACGGTCCTGACGCTGGACTCCCGCAACCACGTGCTCTCCGAGCGGGTGGCCGTCGCCGGTACGGCCGTCAACTGCGCGGGCGGGCCCACTCCGTGGCACACCTGGCTGACCTGCGAGGAGAACGAGGACAAGGCCGGCACCAACGGCTACACCAAGGACCACGGCTTCATCTTCGAGGTCGACCCTGCGGACCCGCGCCGCGGCGGGGCCGTCCCGTTGACCGCGATGGGCCGCTTCCAGCACGAGGCGATCGCCGTCGACCCGCGCCGCGGCATCGTCTACGAGACCGAGGACGCGTTCCTCGAGCCGTTCGGCCTCTTCTACCGTTTCCTCCCGGAGAAGCCGCTGGGCGGGGCGGGTTCGCTGCGCGCGGGCGGCCGTCTGCAGGCGATGCGCGTCCGCGGCGTACCGGACCTGTCCTCGGTCCAGGACCCGGGCGCCGCGTTCGACGGCATCGAGTGGGTGGACGTACCGGACCCCCTGGCCGTCGAAACCCCGGTCCGTCTGCAGGACTTCGGCCCGCGGGGCATCACCCACGCCCAGAAGCTCGAGGGCTGCTACTGGGGCGGGCGGTGCGTGTACTTCGTGTCGTCGTTCGCGCGCGGCTCGGACGGCTCGGCGGCCGACCACTTCGGCCAGATCTGGCGGTACGACCCGCAGCGCCGCCGCCTCACCCTCGTCGTCGTCTTCGGCCCCGGCACGGACGTCCGACTCCCGGGCGAGTCCCCTGACAACATCTGTCTCGCGCCCAGCGGCGGTCTGATGGTCTGCGAGGACGGCAACGGCGCCCAGCACGTCTTCGGCGTGACGAGGACCGGCGAGGTGTACGCGATGGCGCGGGGCCGCCAGAACATCGGGACACCCGAGGCCCCCGAGTGGGGCGAGTTCGCCGGCGTCACCTTCTCCCCCGACGGCGACACGATGTACGTCAACTGCTACACCCCGGGGACGACGTTCGCGGTCACGGGACCCTGGCGGCGGTAGCCCCCGCGTCCCGGCCCGCCCGGGCGAGCGAGAGCCCGGGCGGGTGACACCACCACAGGCGCGGGAATATATACATACAACCAACAGCGCCCTGCCCATACCTTCGTACGATGATCCTTCCCGTACGTCGCCTGGCCGCCCTCTGCGCCCTCGGTGCCGCCCTCAGCCCTCTCACCGCCTGCGGCACCGCTCAGGAACCTCGCGCCGTCCGGCCGACCGGCTCCGCGCACGCTTCCGTCGCCCCCTCCCGGCCCCCGGCGCCCGTCCCCTCCCGACCCCCGACCCTGGCCCCCGGCCCGGCAGGCCTCACCCCCGTCTTCCGCAACGCGCCCCGCACCGCCGGCAAGACGGTCGCCCTCACCTTCGACGCCGACATGACCGCCGACCAGGGGGCCCGCGCGGCGGCCGGCGAGCACTTCGACAACCCGGGGCTCATCGCCGCGCTGCGGGCGCTGAAGGTGCCGGCCACCGTGTTCATGACCGGCCGGTGGGCCGAGGAGTACCCGGACCAGGCCCGCTCCCTCGGCCGGGACCCCCGCTTCGAGATCGCCAACCACTCGTACAGCCACTATGCCTTCACCGATGACTGCTACGGCCTGCCGACCGTCCCCGAGGACCGGATGCGCGCGGACGTGGAGCGGGCGTACACGGCGTTCCGCAAGGCAGGGGTGCCGGACGCGATGCCGTACTTCCGCTTCCCCGGCGGCTGCTACGACCGGCGGGCGCTGCGCGCGGTGAGCGGCCTGGGCGTCACCGCGGTGCAGTGGGACGTGGTGAGCGGGGACGCGTTCGCGACCGACGCGGACGCGGTGGCCCGGCAGGTGCTGGAGGGGGTCAGGCCCGGCTCCGTCGTCGTCATGCACTGCACGCGCAGCGCCGCCCCGACGACCGAACAGGCGGTACGTGCCGTCGTACCGGAGCTGCGCCGGCAGGGGTACCGGTTCGTGAAGGTGTCCGAGTTGATCGGAAGGGCGAGCGGACGACGGTGAGTCACGTACGCCGTCGTCGTCTACGTACGCTGGAGGTATGAGCGACGACAGCGGCGACAGCGACCGGGAGTACTGCCTGATCGACGCGACCCGGCCGCCCAGGGCGGAGGGGCCGCCGTACGCGGACTGCGTGCTGTGCCGGAAGCCGACGGAGTATCCGGAGTCGTACAGGGGGATCACGATGTGCCCTGTGTGTGAGTGGCAGGAAGCCCAGCGGACCGCCTGCTCGGGGTGACCTGCCCAGGGGCGACGTTCGCGCCGCCTCCGTCGTCACGGCGATCGGCGGGACGTGAGCGCGCAGGCCACGGCCGTCGCCGCGGCGCTCAGCAGGGCTGCCGCGGCCAGGGGCAGGACCGGCAGGTGGACCGTCGCCGTGTGGGAGCCGCCGACCAGGCCGCTCACCGCCGCCTGCGCCGGGGAGCCGGACACCACCAACGCCAGCAGGGCCGCCAGCAGCAGCGTCGGGACCGCCCGGCCCGGTGAGCGCAGCACGGGCCAGGCGGTGAGCGCGCCGACGGCCGCGCCGAGCAGGGCGCAGGTCAGGACGGCGAGCAGTCCGGCCCCTGCGGCCTCCAGGACGGGAATCCGCTTCTGGTGGTCGCTGCCGACCGGGTCGCTGATGAGCGTGACGATCACGGTCGCCGCCGTACCGAGCAGGGCGGCCGCGCTCAGCGCTACCAGGACACAGGCCAGGTGCGCCCGCGCGGACCCGACCGCAGCCGCGACGACGCTGCGGGCGGCCGGTGGTTCGTTGGTGACACAGATCCGCACCAGCCAGGCGGCGACGGGCAGCAGGAACGCGGCCGTGTAGCCGAGCGAGTCCAGCAGCGGCTGGCCGCCCTGCACACCGATGCCCAGAAGGACGGCGTACAGGAGGAACGGGGGCAGCCAGCGCTGCGAGCGCACGAGCAGTGCGCTCTGGTAGCGCAGGAGGGCGGTCACCGCGGGCCCCCGTCCTGACGGACGCTCACCACGTGCCACGGCGGGCGGGCGGTCAGCAGGACGCGGAGCAGGACGTCCGAGTGGGAGGCGGGCACGGTGAGCCGGTGGGTGCGGTCGGCCGTCTCCTCGGCGGCGGTGGCCAGCCGGAGCGCTTCCGGGGGGAGCGGGGCCGTCGGACCGTGCACCTCGACGGTCGTGTGCGGGCCGACGGGGGCGGCGGCCGGTTCCGCCGCGGTACGGCGGTGGAGGGTGCCGTCGCGGACCGTGTACTCGGCGTCCGCGCGGCCGGCGAGACGGCGGGGGTCGTGGTCCACGAAGACGACGGCCGACCCGGCCGCGGTCCGCTCGGCGACCGCCCGCTCCAGTTCGTCGCGCGCGTCGGTGTCGAGACCCGTCCAGGCCTCGTCCAGCACCAGCAACTCCGGTTCGGCGAGGAGTGCCTGTGCCACGGCGACCTTCTGACTGCTGCCCTTGGACAGCCGGCTCATCGGGGTGTGGGCGTGAGCCGTGGCGCCGAAACGGTCCAGCCAGTCGCCCGCGGCCCGCTCGGCCGCCGTACGGGACAGCCCGTGGACGGCGCCGAGGTGGGTGAGGTAGCCGAGAGCGGTGAAGGGGAGGGCGGCGGGGAAGCGTTCGGGAACGTAGGCGGTGCGGGGAGCGCCGGTGACCCTGCCCTCGGTCGGGGCGTCGATGCGGGCGAGCAGCCGGAGAAGGGTGGACTTGCCGGTGCCGTTGGAGCCCTCGATGCGGGTGAGGGTGGCGGCGGCCGGGTGCAGATGCACATCGCGGAACACCCAGGGGCCGCGAACGCCGTAGCGGCGGCCCACGGCCTCCAGCCGTAGCTCACGTGGCATGCGGACCGTCCTTTTCGCTCGCGGATCCATGGATCTTCCACCTGGCAGACTGGAGGACGTGACCAGTGATCCGGCCGTTCCCGGCGACAGCCCCTTCCGTTCCGAGCCCTCGACGCGGGACGAGGCTCCGCAGTTCGTCCTGCCCCTGGTGGTCCGTATCGAGCGTGCCGACCCGCCGGCCCGCACGGACGCGCTGGAGACGGCCGCGCGCGCTGTGCTGACCCTCCTCGCCGACGAGCGGGCGCTGGGTGAGGGCGAGTGGGCGGCGGCCGTGCGTGACTGGCAGGACGCCCGGATACGCAAGGTGGTGCGGCGGGCGCGGGGCGCCGAGTGGCGGCGGGCGGAGACACTGCCCGGCATCACGGTCACGGGCAAGGCGGCGCAGGTGCGGGTCTTCCCGCCCGTCCCGCTGGACGGCTGGCCCAAGGACCTGGCCAAGCTCCAGGTCTCAGGAACCGACCTCGACGACCCGGAGCCGCCGGTCGGCATCGACCCGACGGCACCGGTGATCTGGCAGAACCCGGACGTCACCATGTCCGCGGGCAAGGCGATGGCGCAGGCGGGGCACGGCGCGCAGCTCGCCTGGTGGGAGCTGTCCGACGAGGAGCGGACCGCCTGGCGCGAGGCGGGCTTTCCGCTCGCCGTGCGGACGGCCGAGCCGCGGCGGTGGCGTGAGCTCACGGAGAGCGGACTGCCGCTGGTGCGGGACGCGGGCTTCACCGAGATCGCGCCGGGCAGCTGCACGGTGGTCGCGGACCACCCGGCCCTGCGGACCCGGTAACCCGTAGGCCGACCGGCCCTGGGGACCCGGTGGTCCGTAGGCCGACCGGCCCGGCGACCGGGCGGCCCCGCTGCTCCGGAAGCCCGGAGCTCGCGCGCTGCCCTGCCGACTGCCGGGAGCCGCGCCGCCCCGGCCCCCGGGAGCCCGACGACCCGGCTGCCTCATCGTTCGAGCACTCTGCCCCGTCATCCGCGGCTCCGCGGCCCGGCGGGGCGGCGGGGCGGCAGGTCGGGGCGGCAGGACGGGGCGGCAGGGCCCGCGGGACCCGCGGGGCCCGAACCTCAAATGTTGCTCTGAAGGAGGGCGGCGGGCGGTTCGGCGGGCGGTGGCGGGGCCATACCACCGTCACCACGCAGGGGGCGTGCAGGAGGCGGGGACCATGAGGCGACTGGGGACGGGGATCGGCTGGCGGCCGGAGATCGCGGACGCCGTGGAACGGATGCCGGGGATCGACTGGGTCGAGGCCGTCGCCGAGAACGTGTGTCCCGGGCATCTGCCCGACTCCCTGCTGCGGCTGCGCGAGCGCGGGATCACCGTGATCCCGCACGGCGTCTCGCTCGGGCTCGGCGATGCGGAGCGGCCTGACGCGGGACGGCTGACCGCGCTCGCCGAGCGGGCCGAGGCCCTGGGCGCGCCGCTGGTCACCGAGCACATCGCGTTCGTCCGCGCGGGCGGCCCCCTGACGGCGTCCCCGCGTCTGGAGGCCGGGCATCTGCTGCCCGTGCCGCGCACCCGCGACGCCCTCCGCGTGCTGTGCGAGAACGTGCGTATCGCGCAGGACGCGCTGCCCGTGCCGCTCGCGGTCGAGAACATCGCCGCGCTCGTCGCGTGGCCGGGCGAGGAGATGACCGAGGGCCAGTTCCTGTACGAGCTGGCCGACCGCACGGGCGTACGGCTGCTCATCGACGTGGCCAACCTGCACACCAATCACGTCAACCGCGGCGAGGACCCGGCCAAGGCGCTCGCCGAACTACCCCTGGAGGCCGTCGCCTACGTCCATGTCGCGGGCGGCTTCGAACGGGACGGCGTCTGGCACGACAGTCACGCCCACCCGGTGCCCCGGCCCGTCCTCGGCATCCTCACCGATCTCGCGTCCCGGGCACCGCTGCCGGGAGTACTGCTGGAGCGGGACGAGAACTTCCCCGAACCGGCCGAACTGGAGCGGGAGTTGGGCGCGATCCGGGAGGCCGTCGAGCTCGGCGGGACGACACGTGGCGCGACGGGGCCGGAGTCACCGGCGGGAGCGAGGACGGGCGCGGGGACGGAGGCGGCGACGGGGGCAGGCGCGGGGGGCGACTGCGCCGCGCCCGCCCGGAGGGCGGAACCGACCGCTCCCGACGAGTCCACTCGTCAGCGCCTCGGTCTCGCTCAGGCGGCCCTCCTGTCCGCGCTGGTCGCCGGGACGCCGGTCCCCGAGGGCTTCGACCGGGTGCGACTCGGCGTGCAGTCCCGGGCGCTGGCGGCCAAGCGGGCGGACGTGGTGGCGAAGGTGGCCCCGGAACTGCCGCTGATCCTCGGAAGCGGCTACCGAACCGCGTTCGTCACCTACGCGCAAGAGCACCCGATGCGGGGCGGCTACCGGCAGGACGCCCTCGACTTCGCCGAGGAGCTGCTCATGGGCGCACGGCCCGCGGAGGGCCGGGCCCGACGCGAACTGCGCCGCTGGTGGCTGGACCGCTCGGGACCCGCGCCGAGGCCGAAGTCACGGCTGGGACAGGTGGGGCGGGTGGGCCGGGCGCTGATCCGGCGGTGAGCAAGTGACCGAATGTGCCGGGTTTAACACCCGACCGCAGCCCGAGCACGCCGTAACCACTTCCCCCACCGTTTCCCCACCGTTCCTCCCCTTTTGAGACCTCATTCACCTCTCTCGCGTCGCCTGATATACCCGTATTCCAACCCTTTGCCGCCGTACGGCAGTTGCCCGGGCAGGCGCAGTAATATGCCAGTCCCGCAACCGAAGCGCACTAGCGTGCAGTGCCGCGAGCAGGAGGCACCCCATGCGGCCGCGACCCCCGATCCAGGGCAGAGGCATCTTCAGTGGTACCGGGCTCATCCTCACGGGCCTGGCGGCGACCTTGGCGGCGCTGGTCTTCCCGATCTGGTCGTACGCCGACCGGTCGGGCACCGGGGTGGACGTACTGAACGCCCAGACGGTGTCGACGCAGTACGGGCCGCTGTCAGCGCTGGACCGGGAATTCGTCACGAAGGTCCGGCTGGCGGGGTTGTGGGAGCTGCCCGCCGGTCAGCAGGCGCAGGCCAAGGGGACGACCGAGGCCGTGCGGACCGCGGGCCGGCACCTGGTCGAGGGGCACACCTTCCTGGACGAGCGGGTGCGTACCGTCGCCTCCCGGCTGGGCCTCGCGCTGCCGAACCAGCCCAACGACCAGCAGAAGGGCTGGCTGAGCGAGCTCGACGCGGCGCAGGGCGTGGAGTACGACCGCGAGTTCGCGAACATCCTGCGCCTCGCGCACGGGCGGGTGTTCTCCGTCGTCGCCCAGGTGCGGGCCGGTACCCGTAACTCGCTGGTGCGCGAGCTCGCCGACGACGCCAACACCACCGTGCTGGACCACATCAAGATCCTGGAGGCCACCGGGTACGTCGACTTCGACGCCCTCGCCCGGGACATGGCCACCGGCAGCACTCCGCCGATCACCCGCTCCCCCGGCCCGCCGGGCCCGACGACGGACCCCGTGCCCGCCGTGCCGGTGAGTCCCTCGCCGTCTCCCACCTACCCGCTCCCGCCGGCCGCGGCCAGCCCGCCGCCCGGCTCCTGAGGCCGGGGCGAGGGCGAGGGCGAACGGAACGTCACGTACCCGCAAACACTCGGTCCGGATGATGAACAGGGCATGGCGTTCCGCGGTGCGCATGGCATAGAAACGCGGCATGGTCTGGGTGCTTCTCCTGCTGCTGGCATGGGCCGTCGCGGGTGCGGCGTCCACACGGCTGTGTCTGGCCGCCGTTCGGGCGGCGACCGTCGACGAGAACGCGGGCCGGGGACATGATCTGACGCTCTACGAGGCGGCCTTCCTGTCCGGCGGACCCGGCCGGGTCGCCGATCTGACCATGGTCTCCATGGCGCGGCAGCGCCGGCTGGTGCTCGCCCACACCGGCTGGGCGACCGTCGTGGACCCGCGCGGGCGGGACGAGATGGAGCGGTCGGTCATCGGGGCCATCGGACCCGGGGGACAGTCCCGTATCGCGCCGGTGCGGGCGGCCGCGGCCGCCGCGGACGCGGTGGGCGGCCTCGCCGACCGGCTGGTCCGCGCCGGTCTCGCGGTGCCCGACGGGGCCCGTACGACGGTCGCGGCCGGGGTGCGGCAGGTGCGGGCCGCCGCCGTGGTCGTCCTCGCACTGGGCGCCACCGCCCTGCTGGTCCCCGCCACCCCGGACATGCCCCGTGACCTGGTCGCGCTCTGGTTCGCGCTGCCCCTGGCCCTCACCCTGAGCTGCCTCGCCATAGCGCGGGTCGAAGTGCATCCGTACTCGCGCTGGGCCTCCCCGGCCGGGCAGCGGCTGCTGGGCGCGCTGGCGCGGCGCGCCGGTGCCGTGGAGGACGACCGCACGTACCTGACCTCCGTCGCCGTACGCGGGATCCGCGCGGTGGGCGAACCGGACCTGCGGGCGGCCTTCGCACATCGCGAGCAGCACGCGCGCGACTGAAGAAGGGCGCGCCCGACCACCGGGGGGCGCACAGGGGGCATTGGCGCCGACACCCGCCGGTGGTGCTTGCCTTACCCCACGGTCGAACCAACCATCCCTCTTGTCGCCGCCGTGCACCGAAGGGACACCCGATGAGAGCCGCCGCCCTCCACTCGGCCGCAGGAGCCCTGCTCCTGACCGCCCTCTCCGCAGTCCCGGCAGGCGGCGCCCCGGCGGGCGGCGTCGCGGGCGCCACCGGACTCTCCGGCTCACCCGGTGTCGTACTCGCCGCCGCTCGGGCCGCGGCGAAGGGCGTCGACTTCGGGAAGTGCTCCGCCGCCCAGGACCTGCCCGGCAGCATGCAGTGCGGCACGGTCACCGTCCCGCTCGACTACGCGGACCCGAACGGCAAGCAGCTCGAGCTGACCGTCAGCCGGGTACGGGCCACCCACCGGGACCCGCACAACAGCAAGCACCGGGTGCCCCGGAAGGGCGCGCTGGTCTTCAACCCGGGCGGTCCCGGCGGCTCGGGTCTGTACTTCCCGCTGATCGGTTTGCTCCCGGAGTGGAAGCGCATCGGCGCGGCCTACGACCTCGTCGGCTACGACCCGCGCGGGGTCGGCCGTTCGGCGCCCCTGTCCTGCCAGGACCCCAAGCGATTCTTCAAGGGACCCTCCCCCGCCCCCGTCCACCCCTCGGAGTCGTACAAGCGGGAACGCGTCGCGCAGGCGAAGGCGTACGCGCGGGGCTGCGCGAAGCGGTCGGGCAGCGCCCTGCGGCACTACAACTCGGTCAACAACGCCCGCGACCTGGACGTGCTGCGCGCCGCGCTCGGCGAGGAGCGGCTGACGTTCATGGGCGCGTCGTACGGCACCTACTTCGGGGCGGTCTACGCGACGCTGTTCCCCTCCCATGTGCGGCGGATGGTGTTCGACGCGGCCGTGAACCCGGACCCGGCGCAGATCTGGTACCGCAACAACCTCGACCAGTCGGCCGCGTTCGAGAGCCGCTGGACGGACTTCCGCGAGTGGATCGCCAGGCACGACGACGTGTACGGCCTCGGCGGCACGGCGGAGGAGGTGCTGAACAGTTACGAGCGGGCGCGCGCCCGGCTGGCCGCCGAGCCGGCCGGCGGGAAGGTGGGGCCGGGACAGCTCCAGGGCGCGTTCCTCCAGGCCGGGTACTACGACGACTACTGGCCCGCGCGGGCGCAGGCGCTGTCGGAGTATCTGAAGGGCGATCCGAAGCAGCTGATCGCGCAGGCCGGGCCGGTGCGGGAGGCCGCCGCCGAGGCGGAGAACGCCAATGCCGTGTACACGGCCGTGGAGTGCAACGACGCGTCCTGGCCGACGGACTGGAGGGTGTGGGACCGCGACAACACACGGCTGGCGCGCGTCGCGCCGTTCGAGACGTGGGACAACGTGTGGGCGAACCTGCCGTGCGCGTACTGGCCGGCGCCCCGGCAGCGCCCAATCGATGTGCGGACCGGGCCGGGCGAACTGCCGCCGACCCTGATCCTGGCCGCCGAACGGGACGCGGCCGCGCCGTATGCCGGGGCCCTCGAAATGCACCGGCGCCTGTCGGGTTCGGTACTGGTGACGGAGCGGGATGCCGGCACCCATGGCATCGCGGGCGGGCCCAACCGGTGCGTCAACGGCCATCTCGACGCGTATCTGCTGGAGGGGCGGCTCCCGGTTCGGCGCGCCGCCTGCGCGGCGCACGCGGAACCCCGGCCGGCGGCCGCCCCCGCGGAGCGCGCCGCCCGGCGGGGACGCTGATCAGGCGAGGCCCGCGACCAGCTCCGTGAGGTCCTTACGGCGGCCCGTGTAGAACGGGACCTCCTCGCGCACGTGCATACGGGCCTCGGAGGCACGCAGGTGGCGCATGAGGTCGACGATGCGGTACAGCTCGTCGGCCTCGAAGGCCAGCATCCACTCGTAGTCGCCCAGTGAGAACGAGGCGACGGTGTTGGCGCGCACGTCCGGGTAACCGCGGGCCATCTTGCCGTGGTCGGCGAGCATCCGGCGACGGTCCTCGTCGGGCAGCAGGTACCAGTCGTAGGAGCGCACGAAGGGGTAGACGCTCACGTAGTTGCGGGGCGTCTCGTCGGCGAGGAACGCCGGGATGTGCGAGCGGTTGAACTCGGCCGGGCGGTGCAGCGCCATGTTCGACCAGACCGGCTCCAGGGCGCGGCCCAGCTTCGTGCGGCGGAACAGGTTGTACGCCTCCTGGAGCTGGTCGGCGGTCTCGGCGTGCCACCAGATCATGAGGTCGGCGTCGGCGCGCAGGCCGGACACGTCGTACGTGCCGCGGATCGTCACGTCCTTGGCGGCGAGCTGGTCGAACAGCTCCTGGACCTCGTCGGCGTAGCCCGCGCGGTCCTCGGGCAGTACGTCCTTCAGCCTGAAGACGGACCACAGCGTGTAGCGGATGACCTCGTTGAGGTCCTTGGCCAGCTTGCCCTTGTTCGGGACCCTGCCGGACTCGGTGGTGGGGGCGTCGTCACTCATGCTCCTCATTCTCCCGCTCCGCCGTGCAGACTCTGCACCGGGTTGGCCGCGAGGTCCCGTACCGCGCTCAGGTCACCGCCTAGCTGGTCGACCGCGGCGTACGCGCTCGCGATGCAGGCCGGGATGCCCACGCCGTCGTACTGCGCGCCGCACACGGCGAGGTCCGGGAGCTCGGCGACCTGCTCGCGGATGCGGGCCACGCGCGCGTGGTGGCCGACCGGGTACTGGGGCAGACCGTCGGTCCAGCGGGTGACGCGCGTTTCGACGGGGGTGGCGTCCAGTCCCGTGGCCGCGCGCAGGTCGTGCCGGGAGACGGCGACGAGGTCGGCGTCCTCGCGCCCCAGGATCTCCGTCTCGCCGTACCGCCCCACGGAGGTGCGCAGCACGACGGTGTCCGGGTTCTCCTCGGCGATCCAGCCCCACTTCCGGGAGGCGAAGGTGGACGCCTTGATGGTGCGTCCGTCGACGGGCGGGACGAGGAAGCCGCTGCCGTCGGGCAGATCCGTGTCGGCGCGCCGGTAGGCGAGGGTGACCAGGGCCATGGAGGCGTACTCCACCGAGCGCAGTCCGGCGGCGGCCCCAGGGGACTCGGCGGCCAGCAGCGCGGCGGCGGCCGGCGCGGGGACGGCGACGACCACGGCGTCGGCGTGCAGCTCCCGCTCCCCCGCGGTGACCCGCCAGCCCCCGCCGGGTGCGCGGCGCAGCCCGGTCACCGGTACCCGGGTGCGGATCTCGCCGCCGCGCGCTTCGACGGACTCGGCGACCGCGAGCGGCAGGGAGCCGACACCGCCCACGATGCCCATGAACACCGGGCCGGTCTGCGCGTTCGCGGCGGCCTTCGCCTGGATCTCGCGGACGGCCTCCGTCAACGAGGTGTGGGTCCTGGCCGCCTGGTAGAGCTGCGGGACGGCCGAGCGCATCGAGATCCGGTAGGCGTCGCCTGCGTACACCCCGCCCAGGAGGGGTTCGACGAGGCGGTCGACGACCTCGCGGCCCAGGCGCGCCGCCACGTACTCCCCGACCGCCACGTCCTCCCCGACCTCGGTGCGGGGCAGGTCGGCGTCGCGTTCGACACGGGCGAGGCCTTCGTCGGACAGCACTCCGGCGAGGGCGGTCGCCGTGCCGGGGACGCCCATGACATGGCCCTTGGGCATCGGGCGCAGCGCGCCCCGGGTCCAGATCGAGGCCGTCGCGGTGGCCGGCGGCCGCAGGCGGTCGGCGAGACCCACCTCCCGCGCGAGGGCGACCGCCTCGGGGCGGCGGGCCAGCATCGACTCGGCGCCCAGGTCCACGCGCGCGCCCGCGATCTCGCCGGGCAGCAGCTTGCCGCCCACCCGGTCGGAGGCCTCGAGCACGGTCACCCGCGCCCCGCGCGTGAGCAGCCGGTGGGCGGCGGCGAGACCGGCGATCCCGGCCCCGACGACGACGACGTGCTGCCCCGTGCCCGTACCCGTTGCGCTCATACGCCCACTCTCTCAGACCGCACCGACACCCCCGCCGCCCCCGGTGTCCTCCCCGCGTCCCGACCGTGACCTCTTCGGAACCGATCCCCCGCCAACGTTTCGGCCGGCCCGGGCGTCGAAGGGGCGTCAGGTTGTCAGAACCCCGGGGGTACACCCACATGCGCACACGCCGTTCCGCAGGACACGGACGCTCAGTACGACGCCTCGCCCCGCCCGTCCACGCCCTGGCCGCGATCGCGCTCGCCGCGGCCCTCGCGCTCACCGGATGCAGCGCCGGGGGCGACTCGGGCGAGAGCAGCGGGGCCGACAAGGCCGCCGTCGGAGAGGCCGGCGCCCAGGACGCGGGCGCCCAGGACGCGAAGGAGGGCGCGGGCGCGAGCGGTTCGAAGGCCACCGCCGCGCCGGACCTCACCGTCAACCGCATCATCCGCACCGCCTCCCTGAGCGTGCAGGTCAAGGACGTGCCGAAGGCCCTGGACGAGGCCCGTGCGACCACCGAGAACGCGGGCGGCTACGTCGGCGACGAGACGACCGTCCGGGACGAGGACGGCGCCGAGCGGACCCGGGTGGTGCTGCGGGTCCCCGTCGGCAAGTACGACGACGTCCTCGCCGCGCTCCAGGGCGCGGGCAAGCTCCTGGAGCGGACGGCGAAGACCCAGGACGTCACGGACCAGGTCGTCGACGTCGAGAGCCGCATCGCCTCGCAGCGCGCCAGCGTCGCCCGGGTCCGCGAGCTGATGGACCGGGCCACCAAGCTGAGCGACGTGGTCACCCTGGAGGGCGAGTTGAGCAGCCGGGAGGCCGACCTGGAGGCGCTGCTCGCCCAGCAGGCGTCCCTCAGGGACCGCACGAGCCTGGCGACCGTCACGCTGACCCTGTCCGAGAAGCCGGTCGCCCTGGCCGCCGAGGACGACGACCCCGGGTTCGTGGACGCGCTGGCGGGCGGCTGGGACGCGTTCGTCACGATGCTGCGCTGGATCGCCGTCGCGTTCGGCGCGGTGCTGCCGTTCCTGGCGGTGGGCGTCCTGATCCTGCTGGCGTGGCTGCGGCTGGTGCGGCCGCGCCGAAGGGCGACGGAGGCGAGCTGGGCCGGGCTGGGTGTGCCCGGGCAGACAGGTACCGCGCGGGCCGGGACCGGACAGGCCGGGCAGACCGAGGCGGGGCAGACCGAGGCCGGGCAGGCGGGAGGCGAGGCGCGTGAGCCCGGGCGGGACTGAACTGTGAGCGCCCCGTAGCGTGTTCGCATGAGCATCGAGCGACTGGTGGTGATCGGCGGTGACGCCGCGGGCATGTCCGCGGCGTCCCAGGCCCGCCGTCTGAAGGGGCCGGGGGAACTGGAGATCGTGGCCTTCGAACGCGGCCACTTCACGTCCTACTCGGCGTGCGGCATCCCCTACTGGGTGGGCGGCGACGTCACCGAACGGGACGATCTGGTCGCCCGTACGCCCGCGGAACACCGCGCGCGGGGGATCGACCTGCGGCTGCGCACGGAGATCACGGAGATCGACGTCGCGGGGCGGCGGGTACGCGCGCGTGCGCTGGATTCCGGGGCGCGGTCCTGGACGTCGTACGACAAGCTCGTCATCGCGACCGGGGCCCGGCCGATCCGGCCGGACATGCCTGGCGCGGACGCGGCGGGGGTGCACGGGGTGCAGACCCTGGACGACGGGCAGGCGCTGCTCGACACGCTGTCACGCGCGCGTGGGAAGCGGGCCGTGGTCGTGGGGGCGGGTTACATCGGCGTGGAGATGGCCGAGGCGCTCATCAAGCGCGGCTACCGGGTGACGGTCGTCAACCGGGGCAGCGAGCCGATGTCGACCCTCGACCCGGACATGGGCCGGCTGGTGCACCGGGCCCTGGAGGGCCTGGGCATCACCATGGTGAACGACACCGAGGTCACCGCGCTGCGGACCGCCGAGGACGGCCACGTACGTGCGGTGGTCACCGAGGACGCCGAGTACCCGGCGGACGTGGTGGTGCTGGGGATCGGCGTCCGCCCGGAGACCGCGCTGGCGAAGGCCGCAGGGCTGCCCCTGGGCACTCACGGCGGGCTGCTCACCGACCTGGCGATGCGGGTGCGCGGGTCCCTGGCCGCCGGGACGGTCTGGGCCGGCGGTGACTGCGTCGAGGTCCTCGACCTGGTCTCCGGCCAGGAGCGCCACATTCCCCTCGGCACGCACGCCAACAAGCACGGCCAGGTCATCGGCACCAACGTAGGCGGCGGCTACGCCACGTTCCCCGGCGTGGTCGGCACGGCCGTCAGCAAGGTCTGCGATCTGGAGATCGCCCGCACCGGCCTCCGCGAGAAGGACGCCCGCCGCGCGGGCCTCCGGTTCGAGACGGTCACCATCGAGTCCACCAGCCGCGCCGGCTACTACCCCGGCGCCTCCCCCATGACGGTCAAGATGATCGCCGAACGAAGGACGGGCCGTCTGCTGGGCGTCCAGATCGTCGGGAGGGAGGGCGCGGGCAAACGCGTCGACATCGCGGCGGTGGCGTTGACGGCCGGGATGACGGTGGAACAGATGACGGTCCTCGACCTCGGGTACGCGCCGCCGTTCAGCCCGGTCTGGGACCCGGTGCTGGTGGCTGCCAGGAAGGCCACGGCCAAGGTGCACGCCGGCGGACGTTAGGGGCGCGGAACGGCGTCGATCCGCGGCTGCGCCGCGTGGGCGCGACCGGCCACCGACTGCTCGCGGCCGCCGCACCCACCCACGCCCTGCGGCCTCCCCGCGGGGCGGCTACGCAGTCCCGCTGAGCCTCGGCAAGGCGGAAACAGCCGCGGTGGCGGGCTGCTCCGCGGGCTTCGCGTGCGCCGCGGGTGCCGGCCGCGACCGCAGACGGCTGCTGACCGCCTCGTCCAGCGTCACCGGCCGCTGCATCTGCGCGGCGAGCCGCCCGGCCTCCTGGCCGAGCCGCGCCACGTCCTCCCAGGGCAGCCGGATCACCAGGGAGATCTCCGCCTCGCCGTCGGGGGTCGCGTGCATCGGGGAAGTAACTCGGTCGTTCATGCCTGTTCCTCACGTCGTCCCCGCGGCCCGCCTTCCTCGTACCGCGAGCGGTTGACGGTTCATACGCGCCCGTGGGGATCCGCGTTCACCGGTTCACCGAACGGATCGGGGGCAGTACTTCCTTGTGGTCATCCCCGTCCATGACGTGAATCCCGTGCGCCGCACCCCGGTGGTGACGTACGCCCTCATCGCGGTGAACGTCTTCGTCTTCCTGTTCATGCCCGGTCTGTCCGGCTCCGTGGCGGGCGACAGCAGCCTGGCCCAGACGTGTCATCTGCACGCCTTCCTCGAGCATTACGCCGCCGTACCACGCGAGTTGATCCACCATCAGCTGCCGCAGCTCGTCCCCACCGGCGAGGTACGCGGCGCGACCTGTGTGGTGAACCCGCCGGGCTACGACAAGTCGCCCGCGCTGAGCGTGCTCACCGCGATGTTCCTGCACGGCGGCTGGCTCCACCTGCTGGGCAACATGCTGTTCCTGCTGATCTTCGGCAACAACATCGAGGACCGCATGGGGCACGTGCGCTTCGCACTCTTCTACGTCGTCTGCGGCTATGCGGCGTCGTACGGTTTCGCCCTGCTCAACGCCGACTCGACCGACCCGCTGATCGGCGCGTCCGGGGCGATCGCGGGGGTGCTGGGCGCCTATCTGGTGCTGTATCCGAAGGCCAGGGTGTGGGTGCTCGTCCCGTTCCTGGTGTTCCTGCCGCTGCGCCTGCCGGCGTGGCTGGTGCTGGGCTTCTGGTTCGGGCTGCAGGCGGTGTACTCCTCCGGCGAGGGTGTGTCCGGCGCGGGCACCGTGGCGTACGCGGCGCACGTCGTCGGTTTCCTCGCGGGCATGCTGCTCGCCTGGCCGCTCAAGGCGGGCACGCCCCCGCCGCCGGAGCCGCGCGGTCTGCTGTTCGGCAGACGGGCGCGCCCCCGGCACAGCTGGTGAGGCGGCTCAGCGGGCGGTCTGCGTGTGGACGTGGTCGACGAGACGGGTCAGCGCGTCGGGGTCGGTGGACGGCATGACGCCGTGTCCGAGGTTGAAGATGTGACCCTCCAGGCCGGCGGCCGCGTCGAGGACCTCGCGAGTCTTGGCCTCGACCGCCTCGGTGCCGGCGAACAGGACGGTCGGGTCGAGGTTGCCCTGGAGCGCCTTGCCGGGACCGACCCGGCGGGCGGCCTCGTCGAGCGGGACGCGCCAGTCGACGCCGACGACGTCCGCTCCGGCGTCGCTCATCGGCTTGAGCAGCTCGCCGGTGCCGACGCCGAAGTGGATGCGCGGGACGCCGTAGCCCTCGACCGCGCGGAAGACCTTCGCGGAGGCGGGCAGCACCGAGCGGCGGTAGTCGGCCGGGGCGAGCGCGCCGGCCCAGGAGTCGAAGAGCTGGACGGCGCTCGCGCCCGCCTCGATCTGCACCTTCAGGAAGGCGGAGGTGATCTCCGCGAGGCGGTCGAGCAGGTCGGCCCAGAGCTCGGGGTCGCCGTACATCATCGCCTTGGCGTTCTCGTACGTGCGGGACGGGCCGCCCTCGACGAGGTAGCTCGCGAGGGTGAAAGGAGCGCCCGCGAAACCGATGAGGGGGGTGGCGCCGAGCTCGGCCGTCAGCAGGCCGATGGCCTCGGTGACGTAGGAGACGTCCTCGGGGGTGAGGTCGCGCAGCTGGGCGAGGTCGGCGCGGGTGCGGATCGGGCGCTCGACGACCGGGCCGACGCCCGGCTTGATGTCGAGGTCGATACCGATGGCCTTGAGCGGGACGACGATGTCGCTGAAGTAGATCGCCGCGTCCACGTTGTGCCGGCGCACCGGCTGGAGGGTGATCTCGGTGACCAGTTCGGGCCGCATGCAGGACTCGAGCATCGCGATGCCCTCGCGGACCTTGCGGTACTCGGGCAGTGAGCGCCCGGCCTGCCGCATGAACCACACGGGCGTGTGCGGCACCGGTTCGCGCCTGCACGCCTTCAGGAAGGCACTGTCGTAGGTCGCTGTCGGCTGCCGGCCCGCCGGGCTCTCGTTCGCACTCACGCCGGCAAGTCTCCCACGCCGCCGAAGACGGCGACCCCGCCCCCTGCACAGCCCCCGCCCCGCAACCGACTCCCTACCGGGTCGCCGCCGGGCCACCCCGGACCCCTGACGAGCCCACCGCCGGGTCCATGCCGGGCCGCCACCGTGCGGCTGCCGGGCCACCACCGGACCACTGACGGGTCGCCGCGTGCCCCCGCCGGGTCCCACCCCGCCGCAGCCGGGCCACGGCAGGCTGCCGCCGGGCCGCCACCGACTCCCTGCCGGGCCGCCGCCGTGACCCTGCAGGTCGCGGTCGGGCCGGTTGTCGGGCGTGAGTCGTGGTCCTCGGGCGTGCGCGGGCCGTGCGCCTGTTCGCCCAGCGCGCACCCGTCCGCGAGGCCCGCACGGGTGTCTTGCCCTGCGCGAAGGCCCCGTTCCCCTTAACCTTCCCCGCATGGCTGCGGCTCAGGGACGACTGTCGGACGGCGCTGGCGGGATGGATGACGCGAACGAGGGGGACGGGGATGGCAACAGGTCGGGTCCACCGCCCTTCCGGGCGGCAGTCGAGGCGCTGAGGGCGGCACGGCTGCGGCCACAGATCGAGGTCGAGTGCACGCCGGCCCCGAAGCGGCTCGCCCCGTTCGCGTACGCGTTGGAGGCGACGGTCGTGGACGGCGACCAGGACCTGGCCGACGGCAGGCTGGTGCTGCTGCACGACCCGGCCGGGCACGACGCCTGGCACGGGACGTTCCGGCTGGTGACCCTCGTCCGGGCCGAACTGGAACCGGAGATGGCCGCGGACCCGCTGCTGCCGGAGGTGTGCTGGTCGTGGCTGACCGGCGCGCTCCAGGCGCGCGGGCTGACCTACGGCGAGCCGAGCGGGACCGTCACGCGCGCGAGTTCGCACTACTTCGGCGGCCTGGCGGAGCGCCCGGCGACCTCCCAGATCGAGATCCGGGCCTCCTGGACACCTCGCGAGGGGCTGGGCGGCGTGCCGGAGACGGGGGCGCACCTGGCGTCCTGGTGCGATCTGCTCGCGCAGGTGGCGGGGCTGCCGCCGGCCGGTCCGGGGGACGCGTCGGTGGTGACGCTGCCACAGCGCAGGGGGCCACACTCACGTTGACCATCTCTTTGTCGATACGGCCATTTTCGATCCCGTAAGACACCCACTTAAACCGACTCGATCTTCGGATGATCGATCGCGTGTCCGAATTGCACGGATTGTTACTCACTAGATCGTGATCATTCTCTAAAGGACCCCGGGTTCGCTGCCGAAGACGACTGTGACCTTGAAAGCACGGTTCGTCCCGGCTTCCTTCCCCGCAAGCCCCGCGAGCCGGCTCCCGTCCCCCACCCAGGAGGCCTGGTGTCCGTTCTCCTCGAGCAGCCCGCAAGCCTGGTCGCCTACCGCCCGAACAAGCCCACCGCCATGGTGGTCGTGGCCGACCCACGCGTCCGCTCCACCGTCACCCGTCACCTGTGGGCGCTCGGTGTGCGCGACGTCATCGAGGCCTCGTCCATCGCGGAGGCTCGTCCCCGCATCGGCAACCCCCGCGACATCTGCGTCGCCGACGTCCACCTGCCCGACGGCTCCGGCCTCACCCTGCTGTCGGAGACCCGCGCCGCGGGCTGGCCCAACGGGCTCGCCCTCTCCGCCGCCGACGACATCGGCGCCGTGCGCAACGCCCTCGCGGGCGGAGTCAAGGGCTATGTGGTCACCGGCACCCGTACCAACCTCGGCCTTCCCAGCCGTCCCGGTGCCGCCCCCATGGGCTCGGCCGCCCGTCTGCACCGCCGCCCCCCGGGTGCCCCGAGTCACCCGGGCGGCTACCGCGAGCTCTCCGGCCGTGAGGTCGAGGTGCTGCGACTGGTCGCGGAAGGCCAGTCGAACAAGGCGATCGGCGTCTCCATGGGCCTGTCCGCGCTGACCGTCAAGAGCCATCTCGCCCGTATCGCCCGCAAGCTCGGCACGGGTGACCGCGCCGGCATGGTCGCGGTGGCCCTGCGGACCGGCATCATCCACTGACCTCCCACCCGGTACCCCGGCGGTCCCCCGGGACCACCCCGAATCTCCTGGCCCGGCTCCTCCCGTCTTTTCCCGGTTTCTTCCCGATCTCTTCTCCTTCGTTCGCCGGCCTGACCGGTTTACGACCCTCCGGCGCCCGCCGACGGAACGTTCCGTCGG
>NZ_JBHWUU010000085.1:0-42529 GCF_042737375.1 Streptomyces sp. NPDC060000 | reverse complement strand
CAGGCCATGGCGTGGGGCCGGCCTTCTTCATCGTGGGATGCGCCGGGGGTCAGTCCGTGCCGAACTCCATCGCGGCCCGGTCCAGCAGCTGGTCGTCGTCGGAGACCTCGCCACGGGAGGCGATGGCCTCGGCCCCGCCCTGCGGCAGCTCCGTCATGGTGCCGATGAGACCGGTCGCTGCCGCCTGGGCGGCGCCGATCGAGGGGCTCCCGCTGCCGATCAGACCGAGCGTGGCGTACTGCTCCAGCTTGGCGCGCGAGTCGGCGATGTCGAGGTTGCGCATGGTGAGCTGGCCGATCCGGTCCACCGGACCGAACGCGGAGTCCTCGGTGCGCTCCATGGACAGCTTGTCCGGGTGGTAGCTGAAGGCCGGTCCTGTGGTGTTCAGGATCGAGTAGTCCTCACCGCGCCGCAGCCGCAGCGTCACCTCACCGGTGACGGCCGCGCCCACCCAGCGCTGGAGCGACTCCCGGATCATCAGTGCCTGCGGGTCCAGCCAGCGCCCCTCGTACATGAGGCGGCCCAGCCGCCGGCCCTCGTTGTGGTACTGGGCGACGGTGTCCTCGTTGTGGATCGCGTTGACCAGGCGCTCGTAGGCCGCGTGCAGCAGGGCCATGCCGGGCGCCTCGTAGATGCCGCGGCTCTTGGCCTCGATGATGCGGTTCTCGATCTGGTCCGACATGCCCAGGCCGTGGCGGCCGCCGATGGCGTTGGCCTCCATCACCAGATCGACGGGGGAGGCGAACTCCTTGCCGTCGATCGTCACCGGGCGGCCCTGGTCGAAGCCGATCGTCACGTCCTCGGTGGCGATCTCGACCGACGGGTCCCAGAACCGCACGCCCATGATGGGCTCAACCGTCTCGACGCCGGTGTCCAGGTGCTCCAGGGTCTTGGCCTCGTGGGTGGCGCCCCAGATGTTGGCGTCGGTGGAGTACGCCTTCTCCGTGCTGTCCCGGTAGGGCAGTTCGTGGGCGACGAGCCACTCCGACATTTCCTTGCGGCCGCCGAGCTCGGTCACGAAGTCGGCGTCGAGCCAGGGCTTGTAGATCCGCAGGTGCGGGTTGGCCAGCAGGCCGTACCGGTAGAACCGCTCGATGTCGTTGCCCTTGAAGGTCGAGCCGTCGCCCCAGATCTGGACGTTGTCCTCGAGCATCGCCCGGACCAGGAGGGTGCCGGTGACGGCACGGCCGAGGGGCGTGGTGTTGAAGTAGGCACGCCCGCCCGAGCGGATGTGGAACGCCCCGCAGGTGAGCGCGGCCAGGCCCTCCTCGACCAGCGCGGCGCGGCAGTCGACCAGGCGCGCGATCTCGGCGCCGTAGGTCTTCGCGCGGCCGGGCACCGAGGCGATGTCGGGCTCGTCGTACTGGCCGATGTCGGCGGTGTAGGTGCACGGGACGGCACCCTTGTCGCGCATCCACGCGACCGCGACCGAGGTGTCGAGCCCGCCGGAGAAGGCGATGCCGACGCGCTCGCCGGCGGGAAGGGAGGTGAGGACCTTGGACATAGGAAGATTATGCATGAACTCGCATGGTCATGCAAAGGGCTTTCGGGTCCCCCTGCCCTCGGACGGTTGTGGGGGGTCCTTCGGCGGGCTCGCGAAGTCCCCCCGGGCCGGCCGGTGCGGCCACCAGATCTTCGGTCCGATGTCCAGGAACAGCGAGGTGACGAGCACCGACCGCACGATGAAGGTGTCCAGGAGAACGCCCAGAGCCACCGCGAAGCCGATCTCGGCGAAGGCGACCATGGGCAGGGTGGCGAGGGCCGCGAAGGTGCCGGCCAGGACCAGGCCCGCCGAGGTGATCACCGCACCGGTCGCCGCCAGGCCGGTCAACACCCCCTTCCGGGTGCCCTGGTGGGCGGCCTCCTCGCGGATGCGGGTGGTCAGGAAGATGTTGTAGTCGATGCCGAGGGCCACCAGGAAGACGAAGACGAACAGCGGGAAGTCCGTCGACTCGCCCGCGTAGTCGAAGAGGTGGCGGAACGCCAGCGCGCTGAGGCCCAGGGCCGCCGTGAAGGACAGGATCACGGTTCCGACCAGCAGCAGCGGGGCGATCAGGGCGCGCAGCAGTGCGCAGAGGATGAGCAGGACCACGCCCAGGACCAGCGGGATGATCAGCCGGTTGTCGTGGGTGGTCGCCTTGTCCATGTCGAGCAGCGCGGCCGTGCCGCCGCCCACCTGCGCGTCGGCGTCGGGCACCTCGTGCACCGCGTCCCGGACCCGCTCCACGGTCTGCTTCGCGGCCTCGCTGTCGGCCGGGGCGGTCATGGTGGCCTCGAACAGGACCTTGCCCTCGTGGACGGGTTTCGTGCCGGGTGGCAGACCGAGAGACGTCGGCACGACGCCCTCCGTCCTCGCGACCGCGAGCTTCACCTGCCGGGCCCGGGCCGTGTCGCCGATGACGACCAGCGGGTCGCCGCTGCCCGCCGGGAAGTACTTCTCCGACACCTCCTGGCCCGAGATCGAGTCCGGTTTTCCGGTGAAGGCGTCCGCGTTGGAGATGCCCTCGGCTCGCAGCTGGATCAGGCCGAGCGAGCAGACCGCCAGGACCAGCGCCGTCACGGCCCAGACCAGGCGGGGGCGGCGGGCGATGTCGCGGCCCGTGCGGGCCCAGACACCGCGCTCGGACGGGTCGGAGGAGCCGAAGTGCGGGATCGCCGGCCAGAAGATCCAGCGACCGCAGATCACCAGCAGGGCGGGGAAGAGGGTCGTCATCGCGAGCAGCGCCACCGCCACGCCGATGGCCGCGACCGGGCCCAGGCCACGGGTGGAGTTCATCTCGGCGGCCAGCAGCATCAGCATGCTCAGGACGACCGTGGCACCGGAGGCCAGTACCGCGGGGCCGGCGCGGTGCAGCGCCAGGGCCATCGCCTCGTGCCGGTCCTCGTGGCGGCGCAGTTCCTCCCGGTACCGGGCCACCAGCAGCAGGGCGTAGTCCGTGCCCGCGCCGAACACGAGGACGGTGAGGATGCCGGCGCTCTGGCCGTTCACCGTCAGGCCCGCGTGCTGGGCCAGGAAGTAGATCAGGGCCTGCGCGGTGAACAGGGCGGCGACCACGGCGAGCACCGGGACGACGAGCAGGGTGGGACTGCGGTAGGTGATCAGGAGCATGACGACGACCACCCCCATCGCCGCCAGCAGCAGGGTCGAGTCGATGCCTTCGAAGGCCTTGGAGAAGTCCGCGGAGGTGCCGCCGGGTCCGGTGATGTGCACGGCGAGACCGGCGGCACCGGCACCCGCACCGTCGCCGACGACGTCACGGATCGAGTCGACGGCCGGCGCGATGCGCTCCCAGCCCTTCTCGTCCATGGTGATCGGCACGTAGATCTGGGCGGCTCGGGGGCCGGCCGGGCGGTCGTAGACCGGGCCGCGGGTCTCGGCGCCGCGGATGCCGTGGTCGGTGAGCTGCCTGAGCTGCGCCGCGTCCTCGGTGATCCGCGCCCGGTCCCGGGCCGTCAGACCCCCGTCACGGGCGTAGACGACGACGGCGGGGATCTGCTCGGGCCTGAAGTCCTGTGACATCTCCAGGACCTGGGTGGACTCCGCCGAACCCGGCAGCCAGGAGGCCGCGTCGTTGTCCTGGGCGTCGGTGAGCTTCGAGGCGAAGGGCGCCGTCAGAAACAGCAGCACCAGCCACAGCGCCAGCACCACCCATTTCGCGCGCCGCCCGCAGACAAGCCGGGCGACCCCACGGTTTCCCTTCATGCCGACTCCCGCAGCAGTGCCTCGGGGACGCGGGGAACTGCGCGCCCAGCCACACACAGCCCGCGGACGACAGCGGACCGCAACCACCGCAGACCGATGCGCCCAACCCCCGGAGGGCATGGCAGGCTTGGGTCATGGCCGTGCAGATCAACCCCAGCATCCTGTCCGCCGACTTCTCCCGCCTCGCGGACGAGGCGAAGGCGGTCGCCGGAGCCGACTGGCTCCACGTAGACGTCATGGACAACCATTTTGTCCCGAACCTCACGCTCGGTGTGCCGATCGTAGAGTCACTGGCCCGTGCGACGGACACTCCGCTGGACTGCCATCTGATGATCGAGGCCCCCGATCGCTGGGCCCCGCAGTACGTCGAGGCGGGTGCCTCGTCCGTCACCTTCCACGTCGAGGCCGCCGCCGCTCCCGTACGGCTCGCCCGCGAGATCCGGGCGAAGGGCGCCCGTGCCTCCATGGCGCTGAGGCCCGCCACGCCCATCGAGCCGTACGAGGACCTGCTGCCCGAGCTCGACATGCTGCTGATCATGACGGTCGAGCCCGGCTTCGGGGGCCAGGCCTTCCTCGACATCATGCTCCCCAAGATCCGCCGTACCCGCGAGTTGATCAGCAAGCACGGTCTCGACCTGTGGCTCCAGATCGACGGCGGCGTCTCGGCCTCGACGATCGAGCGATGCGCGGAGGCGGGCGCGGACGTGTTCGTGGCAGGCTCGGCCGTGTACGGGGCGGACGACCCGGCGGAGGCGGTCCGTGGCCTGCGCGCTCAGGCGGAGGCGGCGACCGCCGGAGCCACCTGGGGTTGTGAACACTGAACCAACCACTTACCGACAGGAATGTGAACGGCTCCCATCAGAGCTGATCAACTGCGCCGGATCTGCGAGGATGAGCGGCGTATCCAGAGTGTGAACAGCAGTGAGGAGAACGCCGTGTCGGGTATGTCGGCGGGCCGGTCAGCCATGCGGATGGGACCCGCTGAGCTGGTGCAGGCGGCGGCCATGGCCCGCCGCTTCTACCTCGAGGGCAAATCCAAGATCCAGATCGCGGAGGAGTTCGGCGTCAGCCGCTTCAAAGTGGCCCGGGTCCTGGAGACCGCCCTCGAACGGGATCTCGTACGGATCGAGATCCGCGTGCCGGCCGAACTGGACGCGGAGCGCTCCGACGCGCTCCGTGCCCGTTACGGCCTGAGGCACGCCGTCGTGGTCGAGTCCCCGGCCGAGGCGGAGGAGACCACGGACCCCGAGAACCTGGGGGAAGTGGCCGCCGACCTGCTCGGCGAACTGGTCGACGAGGGGGACGTACTGGGGCTGGCCTGGGGCCGGTCCACCATTCACATGGCGGCGGCGCTGGACCGGCTGCCGCCGTGCACGGTCGTGCAGCTGACGGGTGTGTACGACGCCGGGACCGCGGAGCGCGGCTCGGTCGAGGCGGTCCGCCGCGCAGCCCAGGTGTCCGGCGGCGACGCGCACCCCATCTACGCGCCGATGCTGCTGCCGGACGCGGCCACCGCGGCCGCGCTGCGCCACCAGACCGGGATCGCCCGGGCCTTCGAGTACTTCGACAAGGTCACGGTCGCCTGTGTCTCCATCGGCTCCTGGGAGCCGGGCATCTCGACGGTGCACGACATGCTCAGCGACGAGGAGCGGGCGCACTACGCCTCGCTCGGGGTCGCCGCCGAGATGTCCGCGCACCTCTTCGACGCCGAGGGCCGCCGGGTCGGGCGGGACCTGGGAGAGCGGTGCATCACGGTCAAGACCGACCAGCTGCGCCGGGTTCCCGAGGTCGTCGCGATAGCGGGCGGTCAGCGCAAGGCGGCCGCGATCGACGCGGTGCTGCGGTCCGGGCTCGTCACCAGCCTGGTGACGGACACCTCCGCCGCCGACTACCTCATGACGGCGGGGCCGACACCCAAGCCCGCCCTCGGCCGGGCGGACCCGGACGGGATCTGACCGGTCGTGCGACCGGTGATCGACCGGTCCTGACAGCAGGTCGTGGGGGGACGGCCGTGACAGCATCGCTCGCGTGCTGCCGCGGTTCGTCCCCCGCGGGCTTCTGTGCCTGAGATCCAGGATTCACTACACACCGATGATCACTACAACACGTTACGGGTGGCGATGCCGAGATGACGCAGTTCGTGGTCGTACTGGATCTGGACGGCGTGACCGACAAGTCCGCTCTGATGGACCGCTGCGCCGACGCCCTCGGCCTGCCCGACTACTTCGGACGCAACTGGGACGCCCTCGCCGACAGCCTCACCGACCTCCCCGCCCCGCCCGGGGACGGCGGGCTCCAGATCGTCGTACGGAACTGGCGGCCGTACGCCCTCGCACGGCCGCAGGAGTGGGAGATCGCGCAGGACGTGTTCGCGCAGGCGGTCGGCCAGGTGCCGGCGCTGTCCGTGCTGCTCGCCCTCGGAGGATCCTCCTAGGACCCCCGTGAGCTGCTTGGACGTTCTGTCCGGGCATCGCATCACGGCCTTCGTGGGAGAATGAAGTACGTGCTTCTCCCCTTGGCTGACCGGTCCGGGGGTCACCTCTGATCGACTGGGATGTGCAGCACGTGCGTTTCCTCAACGACATCCAGCCCGCGTACGACCTCACCTACGACGACGTCTTCATGGTGCCGAGCCGCAGCGCGGTCGGGTCGCGTCAGGCCGTGGACCTCGGCGCCCGGGACGGCACGGGAACCACGATCCCGCTGGTCGTCGCCAACATGACCGCCGTCGCCGGTCGCCGGATGGCCGAGACCATGGCCCGGCGCGGTGGGCTGGTGGTGATTCCGCAGGACATTCCGATCGGCGTCGTCACCGATGTCATCAGCTGGGTCAAGAGCCGCCACCTGGTGCTGGACACCCCGATCGTGCTCGCCCCGCACCAGACCGTCGCCGACGCCCTCGCCCTGCTGCCCAAGCGCGCGCACAACGCGGGTGTCGTCGTCGACGAGGAGTTCCGCCCGGTCGGTGTCGTCACCGACGCGGACCTCAGCGGGGTCGACCGCTTCACGCAGCTCGAGGTCGTGATGTCCCGGGACCTGCTGCTCCTGGACGCCGACATCGACCCGCGCGAGGCCTTCAACACCCTCGACACGGCCAACCGGCGCTACGCCCCGGCGGTCGACCGCGAGGGCAAGCTCGCCGGCATCCTCACCCGCAAGGGCGCCCTGCGCGCCACCCTGTACACGCCGGCCGTCGACGCTCGGGGCAAGCTGCGCGTGGCCGCGGCCGTCGGGATCAACGGCGATGTCGCGGGCAAGGCCAAGCAGCTGCTCGACGCGGGCGTGGACACGCTCGTCATCGACACCGCGCACGGCCACCAGGAGTCGATGATCAGCGCGATCCGGACCGTGCGCGCGCTCGACCCGCAGGTGCCGATCGTGGCCGGCAACATCGTCTCGGCCGAGGGCGTCAAGGACCTGATCGACGCGGGCGCCGACATCATCAAGGTCGGTGTCGGCCCGGGCGCCATGTGCACCACCCGCATGATGACGGGTGTGGGCCGGCCGCAGTTCTCGGCGGTTCTGGAGTGCGCGGCCGAGGCGAAGAAGTACGGCAGGCACGTGTGGGCCGACGGCGGGGTCCGGCACCCGCGTGACGTCGCCATGGCGCTGGCCGCCGGCGCGTCCAACGTGATGATCGGGTCCTGGTTCGCGGGTACCTACGAGTCTCCGGGCGACCTCCAGCAGGACGCGGGCGGCCGTCTGTACAAGGAGTCGTTCGGCATGGCGTCCGCGCGCGCCGTCGCCAACCGCACGTCCGACGAGTCGGCGTACGACCGGGCCCGCAAGGCGCTGTTCGAGGAGGGCATCTCCACCTCCCGGATGTTCCTCGACCCGGCCCGCCCGGGCGTCGAGGACCTGATCGACTCGGTCGTCGCGGGCGTCCGGTCCTCCTGCACGTACGCGGGCGCGGGCTCGGTCGAGGAGTTCGCGGAGAAGGCGGTCGTCGGGATCCAGAGCGCGGCCGGATACGCGGAGGGCAAGCCGCTGCACGCCAGCTGGTAGCTCCGCGGTCCGCTCCGCGGGATGGACCGTGTTTCGGCTGCGGGGCCGTTTGTGGCTGGTCGCGCAGTTCCCCGCGCCCCTTTCGGGGCGCGTTCAGCCCACCTGCAATGAATGTGCACCTTGGTGCGATAGACGCAACGATCTTGCGCGTGTGCGCAAGGTTGCAGCATTACAGGCGCGACGGCCCTGCTCATAGGGTCGTGCGCTGTACATAGCGTGGCGGGGACCCCGCTCGGTGGGTTCCTGCACGCGCAGGGGTGCCGCCGGTCCCCGTCACGCCGAGAGGCAGCGACGAAGGAGTCAGCGCGTGCTCGATCAAGGCGCACCCCCGCAACAGCGCAGTCGGACCGGCCCCACGTCCCCGGGGCCCGTCGCGCGCCTCATGCGGCGCAAGCCCGTGGAAGACCTGGTCGCCGAGGGCGGCCAGGGCGAGGGAGGCTCCCTCAGGCGCTCCCTCGGCCTGTGGCAGCTCACGATGATCAGCATCGGGGCGACGCTCGGCACCGGCATCTTCGTCGTCCTCGGCGAGGCGGTGCCCAAGGCCGGCCCCGCCGTGACCCTCTCCTTCGTGATCGCCGGACTCACGGCGCTCTTCTCGGCGCTGTCGTACGCCGAACTGGCGGGCACCATCCCGGTCGCCGGCTCCTCGTACTCGTATGCGTACGCGACGATGGGCGAACTGATCGCCTGGATCTGCGGCTGGTGTCTGGTCCTGGAGTACGGCGTGTCGGTCGCCGCCGTGGCCGTCGGCTGGGGCGAGTACCTCAACGAGCTGCTCGACGGGACGATCGGCGTGACCATCCCGGACGCGCTGTCGGCGCCGCCCGGTGACGGGGGCGTGTTCAACCTGCCCGCCCTCGTCGTCGTCCTGCTCGCCATGGCCTTCCTGCTCGGCGGCGCCCGTGAGTCGGCGCGCGCCAACACCGTCATGGTGGCCGTGAAGATCGCCGCGCTGGTGCTGTTCTGCGCCATCGGCGTCCAGGGCTTCCGCTCCGGCAACTACGCGCACTTCATGCCGCTCGGCATGGCGGGCGTCAGCGCGGCCGGAGCGACGCTGTTCTTCTCGTACATCGGCTTCGACGCGGCCTCCACCGCCGGTGAGGAGGCGAAGAACGCGCAGCGCGACCTGCCCCGCGCGATCATGCTGTCGCTCGTCATCGTGACGGCGCTGTACGTCCTCGTCGCGGCCGTCGCCGTGGGCGCCAAGCCGTGGCAGCGGTTCGGTGACTCCGAGGCCGCGCTCGCGCAGATCATGCGCGACGTGACCGGCCAGTCCTTCTGGGGCACGCTGCTCGCCCTCTGCGCGGTCATCGCCATCGCGAGCGTCGTGCTGACCGTCCTCTACGGCCAGACCCGCATCCTCTTCGCGATGTCCCGGGACGGGCTGGTGCCCAAGGTGTTCTCCCGCGTCCACCCGAAGACCGGCACGCCCCGCGTGAACACGGTGATCGTGTCGCTGTTCTGCGGTGTGCTGGCCGCCGCGATCCCGTTGGGCCAGCTGGCGGACGCCACCAGCATCGGCACGCTGTTCGCGTTCGGTCTGGTCAACATCGCGGTCGTGGTACTGCGCCGGACCCGTCCGGAGATGCCCCGGACCTTCCGGGTGCCGCTCTCCCCGCTGCTGCCGGCCCTGGGCCTCGGCCTCTGCGTCTGGATGATGGGCAGCCTTTCGGCCGTCACCTGGGTGGTCTTCGGAGTCTGGATGGCGGTCGGGCTCGTGTTCTACTTCCTTTACGGCCATCGCCGCTCCCGACTCGCAGCGCCCGCACCATCTGAGAAGTGATCGACCCACTGTGCTGAACGAACTCGACGAACGCATCGTGCACGCCCTCGCCGAGGACGCCCGCCGCTCCTACGCGGACATCGGGCAACTGGTCGGCCTGTCCGCGCCCGCCGTGAAACGGCGCGTGGACCGGCTGCGGGCCACCGGAGCCATCACCGGCTTCACCGTTCGGGTCGACCCGGCGGCCCTCGGCTGGGAGACCGAGGGGTTCGTCGAGATCTACTGCCGGCGCAACACCTCGCCGGAGACCATCCAGCGGGGTCTGGAGCGCTACCAGGAGGTCGTGGCCGCGTCCACCGTCACCGGGGACGCGGACGCCGTCGCGCAGGTCTTCGCCGCCGACATGCGCCACTTCGAGCGTGTGCTGGAGCGCATCGCGGGGGAGCCGTTCGTGGAACGGACCCGTTCCGTGCTGGTGCTGTCGCCGCTGCTGCGCCGCTTCTCCGCAGGCTCCCCGACCTGAGCGGACCCGAGGCGGCCCGGGGCGCTCGCCCTGCTCGACGCCCTGGCCCGGGAGGGTGTGCCGACCGCGCTGGTGACCGCGTCGCCCCGGGTGGTCGCCGACCTCGTGCTCGACGCGCTCGGCGCGAGCCGGTTCGCCGTCACCGCCGTTCCACCGGGGCCTCAGGGTGCTCGACTCGCGGACACACGTGACCGCCAGCCCCCGGCCGCGGGCGGACGGCGAGGACGACGACCGGCCCTCCGACCACGCCGCGGTGATCACCACCTTCACGCTCACCGGTTCCGCGGTCACCGGGAAATCGGTGGGCGGCGGGGCGTGAGCTGTCTACCATCGGTGTCATGACCTGGCGACATTGATCCACCACCGGCTCCGACGTCCGTCGACTGACCGCCACGCTGTACGCGTACGCGTTCCTCGACGAGTTCGTGCTGCTCTACCCGGTGTACGCGCTGCTGTTCGCGGACAGTGGCCTGTCCGTCGGGCAGATCTCCTCCCTGTTCGTCGTGTGGTCGCTGACCGGCGTCCTGCTCGAGGTCCCTTCGGGTGCCTGGGCGGACGCCGTGTCCCGACGGCTGCTGCTGTGGGCCGGCCCGCTGCTGGGCGCGGCCGGTTTCGCGCTGTGGGTGCTCTTCCCGTCGTACTGGGCCTTCGCGGCGGGCTTCGTCCTGTGGGGTGCGCGCGGCGCGCTGGGCTCCGGCGCGCTGGAGGCACTGGTCTACGAGGAGCTGGACCGGGCCGGCGCCGCGGACCGGTACGCCCGGGTCACGGGCCGCGCGCACGCCGTGGGGCAGCTGGCCGTGATGGCGGCGATGGGCCTGGCCGGGCCGGTCTTCGCGGCCGGCGGATACCCGGCCGTCGGCGCGGCCAGCGTGCTGGCGTGTCTGCTCTGCGCCGCGACGGCGACCCGCCTCCCGGAGCACCGCACCCCTGCCGTGGCCGTGAGCGACGAGGCCGGCGGCGGTGACGGCGAGCGCCACTACGGCGAGGGTTACGGGGACGGCGACGGCGAGGGTTACGGCGACGGCGAAGGCCGCGGCGACGGCGCGGGTGACGGCGGCCGGCCCCGGGTGTTGCGCGCCGGGCTCACCCGGCTCACCCGGCTCACCGGACTCTCCGGCCTGCGCCGGGACCGTTCCCTCCTCGGCGCTCTGCTGCTCGTACCCGCCGTCACGGCGGTGTGGGGTGCGCTCGACGAGTACACCTCGCTGTTGGTCAGGGACACCGGGGTGCCGGACACCGCCGTCCCCTACCTGCTCATGCTGATCTGGGCGGGGGTCACGGCAGGCAGCCTGCTGTCCGGTGCCGCCGAGCGTCTGGGCCGCGTGGGCCTCGCCGTGCTCCTCGCGGGCGCCTCGCTCACCCTGGCGGCCGGCGCGCTGACGGGGGCGCCGGCCGGCATCGGACTCGTCGCCCTCGCCTTCGGCGGCTTCCAGTCGGCGACCGTCCTGGCCGACGTCCGGCTCCAGCAGCGCATCGAGGGCACCGCCCGGGCCACCCTCACCTCCGTCGCCGGACTGGGCACCGAGCTGGTGACCATCGCGGTGTACGGCGCGTACGGCGTCCTCGGGGCGCGGTTTCCGCACGGCACCGTGTTCGCCCTGTGCGCGGTGCCGTACCTGATCACGGCGGTGGCGGTGGCCCGGGGGAGCAGCGGGGCGAGGGCCTCGGTGACGGCCCGGGGGAGAAGGGAGTGAGGGCGCGCAACGAATCGCCGCCGCACCGGCCACCTACGCAACGATCCGCTCACCGGCGCGCAACGGCTCCTTCTTGTCCGGCCCGCGCGGCCGCCCGTACCGTCTACATGGCCCCTAAATCCGGCCCCCGCACCCCCTCGTACCGGTGAGGATCACGCATGCGCACCGCCCTGCTCCAGAGCTCCGGCCGCCCCGGCTCCGTCGTCGAGAACCTCAAGGTCCTCGACGAGGCCGCGGACCGGGCCGCCGCCGCGGGCGCCGGGCTGCTCGCCGCGCCGGAGATGTTCCTCACCGGATACGCGATCGGCGACGACATCGCCCGCCTCGCCGAGCCCGCCGACGGCGACTCCGCGGACGCGATCGCCGAGATCGCCGGCCGCCACGGGCTCGCGATCGCGTACGGCTATCCGGAGCGCGACGGCGGGACTGTCCACAACTCCGCCCAGCTGATCTCCGCCGACGGCACCCGGCTCGCGAACTACCGCAAGACCCACCTCTTCGGCTGCTTCGAGCGTGACCACTTCCGGGCGGGCGGGCAGCCGGTCGTCCAGGCGCAGCTGAACGGCCTCACCGTCGGCCTCATGATCTGCTACGACGTGGAGTTCCCGGAGAACGTCCGCGCCCACGCCCTCGCCGGCACCGATCTGCTCGTCGTGCCGACCGCGCAGATGCACCCCTTCCAGTTCGTCGCCGAGTCGGTGATCCCGGTCCGCGCCTTCGAGAACCAGCTGTACGTGGCGTACGTCAACCGGGTCGGCCGGGAGGGGGAGTTCGAGTTCGTCGGCCTCTCGACGCTGGCCGGTCCCGACGGGATCGCCCGCACCCGCGCCGGACGCGGTGAGGAGCTGGTGTTCGCCGACGCCGACCCGGTCGCCCTCGCGGCCTCCCGCGAGGCGAACCCGTATCTGAAGGACCGCCGCCCCGGTCTGTACGGATCCCTGGTCTGAACCCGGCCCGCACCCGCTCCGCACCTGTCACCCCCTGAGCTTCTCCCCGAGTCACCACGCGCAAGGAGTCCGTACCTCATGACGTCCACCGTGCCCAACGCCGTCGAGCACGCAGACGAGCAGCAGCTGCCGCCGATCACCATGTTCGGCCCGGACTTCCCCTACGCGTACGACGACTTCCTCGCCCACCCGGCGGGCCTCGGCCAGATACCGGCCACCGAGCACGGCACCGAGGTGGCCGTCATCGGGGGCGGACTGTCCGGCATCGTGGCCGCCTACGAGCTGATGAAGATGGGTCTCAAGCCGGTCGTCTACGAGGCCGACCGGATCGGCGGACGGCTGCGCACCGTCGGTTTCGACGGCTGCGACCCCTCCCTGACGGCCGAGATGGGCGCGATGCGCTTCCCGCCGTCCTCCACGGCGCTCCAGCACTACATCGACCTGACGGGGCTGGAGACCCGGCCCTTCCCCAACCCCCTCGCGGAGACGACCCCTTCGACGGTCGTCGACCTCAAGGGCGAGTCGCACTACGCGGAGAGGGCCGAGGATCTGCCGCAGGTCTACCGCGATGTCGCCGCCGCCTGGAACAAGTGCCTCGAAGAGGGCGCCGACTTCTCCGACATGAACCAGGCCATGCGCGAGCGCGACGTGCCGCGCATCCGCGAGATCTGGGCGAAGCTCGTCGAGAAGCTCGACAACCAGACCTTCTACGGCTTCCTCTGCGACTCCGAGGCCTTCCGGTCCTTCCGGCACCGGGAGATCTTCGGCCAGGTCGGCTTCGGCACCGGCGGCTGGGACACCGATTTCCCGAACTCCATCCTGGAGATCCTCCGGGTCGTCTACACCGAGGCCGACGACCACCACCGCGGCATCGTCGGCGGCTCCCAGCAGCTGCCGCTGCGCCTCTGGGAGCGCGAGCCCGAGAAGATCGTCCACTGGGCGTACGGCACCTCGCTGGCGAGCCTGCACGAGGGCGGCGAGCCCCGCCCGGCGGTGACCCGGCTGCACCGCACCGCCGGGAACGGGATCACCGTGACGGACGCGAACGGCGACATCCGCACCTACCGGGCGGCGATCTTCACCGCCCAGTCCTGGATGCTGCTCTCCAAGATCGCCTGTGACGACTCGCTCTTCCCGATCGACCACTGGACGGCGATCGAGCGCACGCACTACATGGAGTCCAGCAAGCTGTTCGTGCCCGTGGACCGGCCCTTCTGGCTGGACAAGGCCGTCGACGACAAGGGGAATCCCACCGGACGGGACGTCATGTCGATGACGCTCACCGACCGTATGACGCGCGGCACCTACCTCCTTGACGACGGCCCGGACAGGCCGGCGGTCATCTGCCTGTCGTACACCTGGTGCGACGACAGCCTGAAGTGGCTGCCGCTGTCCGCGAACGAGCGGATGGAGGTCATGCTGAAGTCGCTCGGCGAGATCTACCCGAACGTCGACATCAGGAAGCACATCATCGGCAACCCGGTGACGGTCTCCTGGGAGAACGAGCCCTACTTCATGGGCGCGTTCAAGGCCAACCTGCCGGGCCACTACCGCTACCAGCGGCGGCTGTTCACCCACTTCATGCAGGACCGGCTGCCCGAGGACAAGCGGGGCGTCTTCCTGGCCGGTGACGACATCTCCTGGACCGCGGGCTGGGCCGAGGGAGCCGTCCAGACCGCGCTGAACGCGGTCTGGGGCGTCATGCACCACTTCGGCGGCGCGACCGACGCGACCAACCCCGGCCCGGGCGACGTGTACGACGAGATCGCGCCGGTGGAACTCCCGGAGGACTGAGGTCTCTCGGGGGCGGGTCTCACCGGGGCGCGGTTCACCGAGGCGGGACTGACAGTGCGAGGGCTCACGGCACGAGGCCGGGCAGTGGCGTGAGCATCATGCGGCCGGCGAAGCCGACGGCCGTGTCGAGGCGTTCGGTGAACTCCTCGGCGACGTCGGGGAGCCGACGCAGCGCCCACAGGGCCCGGGCCGCCGTCCAGGTGGCGTCCCGGGCGCGCTCCAGGCTCCAGGAGCCGAGCAGGTGGGTGAGGGGATCGGCGATCTGCAACAGGTCGGGGCCCGGCATCAGCTCTTCGCGGACGCGCTCCTCCAGCGTGCCGAGCAGCTCGCCCACGCGCTCGAACTCGTCCTCCAGCTCGGCCGGTTCGCAGTCCAGGCTACGACAGGCGTCCACCACGGCGAGCGCGAGGTCGTGCCCGATGTGCGCGTTGATGCCCGCGAGCGCGAACTGCAGCGGACGTACGCCGGGATGGCGGCGGAACTGGAGCAGCGGACGCCAGCAGGCCGGTGGGCGCCGGTATGCGGGCACCGGGTCCACCGCGTCCAGGTAGCGCTCGGCGAACCGTACGTCCAGCGTGGTCGCGGCCCCCACGTCCGGGAACCGGCCCGTGTCGATGCGCCGGTCGACCTCTTCGGTGACCGCGAGGTAGACACGGTTGAAGACCGCGACCCCGTCCCGGGGAGGCAGGGCCGCGTCGAGGGCGCGCATCCGGGCGAGCACGTCGTCGACACTCGGGCGGTCCGTGTCGGCACCTGCGTCGACGCCTGTGTCGACGGGTGCGGTGAACTGTTCCAATTGCGGCATGGGGGCAGGGTGGCAGTCCTGGGCCGGCCCGCGTGCCGGCGGGACCGGAGCTTCCCCGGAACGGGGGAACGAACCCGTCGCGCGGGAGAGGGAACAGCGCGGTGGCAGCGTTACGTGAGCGACGGCCCGGCCGGCGGAGCGTCATGGTCGCAGTCGCCTCGGTGGTGGTGGCCCTGGGCGCCGCGGCCGGGACGCTGACCGCACTCGGCGATAGGGAGGACGGTGACAGGAGTGCGCGGTACCGACCGGGCCCGCCCGGAGGTGAGCGCGACGCTCCGGACCTCCTCGTCCGCGCCCTCGCCGTCCCCGTCCGCGGCTCCGGCGAGGTGGTGGTCGTCCTGGAGCCCGACTCGACAGCCCAGACCGACAGCCCAGACCGACTGCCTGGACGGGGCCGGACGGGTCGGCCGGCTCGCCGCGCCGGCCCGGGCGGGACGGGTGCTGAAGACGGCCGACCCGAGGGCGCGGGTACTACGACGCCGGACACTCCGCCTGGAACGCCCCGGCCGAGCAGGCGGCGCTGCCGCGCCGGCGCAGCCTCGGCCGCCTCCTCCGACGGCATCTTCAGCAACGTCTCCAACTTCCACCGCACGGCCGACGAGGCCGCCTACGACCGCCGGGTCCTGGACGCCCTCGGCGGCCCGCCGGACCTGGGCGCAGTCATCGACACCAGCCGCAAACGGCAACGGCGCGCCCGCCGGCGGCGAGTGGTGCGACCCGGACGGCCGGAGCATCGGCCTGGCCCCCACCTTCCGGACCGGTGAGGCCCGGATCGACGCCTGTCTGTGGGTGAAGCTGCCGGGGGAGTCGGACGGCTGCGAGGGGGCGGCCGGGAGTCGGACGGCTGCGAGGGGGCGGTGGGCGAGTTCAGCCCGTCGTACGCCTACGAGCCGGCCTCGTCGTAGCTGCTGGTGCCCTCGTCCAGCAGGGGTCGCCCCGCCTTGAGGTGGGCGGGCGCGAACGCGCGCAGCGCGTGATAGCCCGTGATGACGACGACCGTGCCGAGCGCGATGCCGCTCAGCGAGAAGGTGTCGGTGAACTCCAGCGTGACGTTGCCGACGCCGATGATGACGCCCGCCGCGGCCGGCACCAGGTTCAGCGGGTTGCGCAGGTCGACCCCGGCGTTGATCCAGATCTGCGCGCCGAGCAGGCCGATCATGCCGTACAGGATGACGGTGATGCCGCCGAGTACTCCGCCGGGGATCGCGGCGACGACCGCGCCGAACTTCGGGCACAGGCCGAAGAGGAGGGCGAACCCGGCGGCGGCCCAGTACGCGGCCGTCGAGTAGACGCGGGTCGCGGCCATCACGCCGATGTTCTCGGAGTAGGTGGTGTTGGGCGGGCCGCCCACCGCCGTGGACAGCATGGAGCCGACGCCGTCGGCGGAGATCGCCGTGCCGAGCCGGTCGTCCAGGTTGTCGCCGGTCATCTCGCCGACCGCCTTGACGTGCCCGGCGTTCTCCGCGACCAGCGCGATGACGACGGGGAGCGCCACGAGGATCGCCGACCACTCGAAGGAGGGGCCGTGGAACGCCGGCAGCCCGATCCAGTCGGCGTGACCGACGCCGGAGAGGTCGAGCCGCCAGTGGTCGGTGACCTTGCCGCTCGCGTCGGCGGAGTGGATCCGGCCGAAGATCCGGTCGAACAGCCACGAGATGCCGTACCCGAAGAGCAGGCCGAGGAAGATCGCGATGCGGGACCAGAATCCGCGCAGGCAGACCACCGCCAAACCGGTGAACGCCATGACCAGCAGGGCCGTCCACTGGTCCTGCGGCCAGTAGGTGGTGGCGGTGACCGGGGCGAGGTTGAAGCCGATGAGCATCACGACCGCGCCCGTCACGATCGGCGGCATCGCGGCGTGGATGATCCGCGCCCCGAACCGCCGCACGGCGAGTCCGACGAGGAACAGCGCGACCCCGACGACGAACACGCCGCCGGTGACCGTGGCGCTCGTGCCGCCCTGCGCCCGGATGACCGCGGCCACGCCCACGAAGGACAGTGAGCACCCGAGGTAGCTGGGCACCCGGCCGCGGGTCGCGAGCAGGAAGATCACGGTGGCGACGCCGGACATCATGATGGCGAGGTTGGGGTCCAGGCCCATGAGGACGGGTGCGACGAACGAGGCCCCGAACATCGCCACCACGTGCTGGGCGCCGAGCCCCAGGGTGCGGGGCCAGGAGAGCCGCTCGTCGGGACGGACCACCGCGCCGGGCGCCGGGGTGCGTCCGTCGCCGTGCAGTTTCCAGCGGACGCCAAGATCCATGGTGCGGGTTCGCTTTCCTGGGGTGCGGATGTCCGGACCATTCTCACGTGGAAGCGGAGGGTGAGCGACCGCTTAGTCACCGCTTACGATAGGGGTAGTTTCCTCATACATGCACAGGAGTCCCCGCCGTGACCGCCGAAGCCCCGCTCGCCCCCGCTCTGTCGTACGGCCGGCTCGTCCCCGTCACCGTCCACTTCGACGACCTGGACGCGCTCGGCATGCTGCACAACGCCCGCTACCCCCTGCTCGTGGAGCGGGCCTGGACCGAGGTGTGGCAGCGCAACGGTGTCCGCTTCGAGGGCGACTGGGCGAGCGCCGGGGACGCCTGCAACGTCGTCAAGGAGCTGCTGATCGGCTATGAGGCTCCGGTCACCCGCACCGGCACCTACGCCGTCCACCTCTGGCTGGACCGGCTCGGCACCACGGGGCTGACGTACGGCTTCCGGTTCTGTTCGGCGGACGGTGGCACGACGTACGCGCGGGGCACCCGCGTCCTGGTGCGGCTCGACGCGGCCACCCTGCGCCCCACGCCGTGGAGCGACGCCTTCAGGGCCGCGGGCCGGGCACTGCTGCGGCCGGCGGAGTGACCTTCGCGCCGGTGCGCTCGCCGCTGCGCAGCACACCCGCGAACAGCACGAGCCCGCACGCCAGCACCGTCACCACACCGAACGACACCACCAGGCTGGTCGCCTGCGCCACCCCGCCGATCAGGCTCGGGGCGATCAGACCGGAGGTGTAGGTGATCGTCGCGACGCCCGCGATGGCCTGGCTGGGGTTCGGTCCGCTGTGTCCCGCCGCCGCGAAGCACAGCGGTACGACGACCGCGATGCCGAGCCCCATCAGCCCGAACCCGCCCATCGCCACCGCCGGGTGACCCGCGAAGACGATCAGCAGCCCGCCCAGCGCGGCGAGGACCCCGCCCGCCCGGACGGTACGCACCGCGCCGAACCGGTTCACCACCGCGTCGCCCACGATCCGGGCCACCGCCATCGTGAACATGAAGCCGGTCGTGCAGGCCGCCGCCGCCCCGGCCGACGAGGCCAGCTCGTCGCGCAGATAGACGGCCGACCAGTCCAGGCTGGCGCCCTCCGCGAACACCGCGCAGAACCCGACCGCGCCGATCAGCAGCGCCGAGCGGGGCGGCAGCGTGAACCGCGGGGGCGGCTCCTCGTCCTCGGCCGGCCGCAGGTCCAGCACCCATCGGCAGGCCAGCAGGCCGAGCAGGGTGAGGACGGCCGACGCCAGCAGGTGGTGCACGCGCGCGTCCGCACCCAGATGCGCGGCGAGTGTGCCGCCCGCCGAGCCGATCAGGGCGCCCGCGCTCCACATGCCGTGCAGCCCCGACATGATCGATCTGTCGAGCAGCCGCTCCACCTCGACGCCCAGGGCGTTCATCGCCACATCGGCCATGCCCGCGGCCGCGCCGTAGGTGAACATCGCCAGGCACAGCGTCAGCAGGTTCGGCGCGAGGGCGGGCAGCGTCAGCGACAGCGTCCACAGCGCGAGCAGTGCGCGCAAGGCCGCGCGGCTGCCGAAGCGATGGGTGAATGAGCCGGCCAGCGGCATCGCGCAGGCCGCGCCGAACGCCGTGAAGGCGAGCGCGAACCCGAGCTGTCCGGTGGACACGTCGGCGTGGTCCTGGATCCACGGCACCCGGGTGGCGAACGAACCGGTGACCGCGCCGTGCACGGCGAACACGGCCGCCACGGCGTACCGGGCGCGCCGGACCTCCGAGGGTGCGTGGATCACTTCGCCCACTCCGCTCATTCTCCCGTCCCTTCCGGATCCGCGCCGCGCCGTCGCGATGCCGTCGTAAACTATCAGGGACCCTGCCTGATAAATAGAGGGCCGACGGTCGGCAGCCATCGATCGGGTCCCCCTCGGCCGTGGGAGGATTCCCGCCATGCCCGCATCCCCGAGCACCGCCCGGGCCATCAACGACCGGCTCGCCCTGCGGCTGCTGCAACACGAAGGCCCGCTGACGGCTGGGCAGTTGAAGCAGCTCACCGGCCTCTCCCGCCCCACGGTCGCCGACCTCGTCGAACGCCTCACCGCCTCCGGTCTGATCGAGGTCGTCGGAGAGGCGGGCGAGCAGCGGCGCGGACCGAACGCCAGGCTCTACGGCATCGTCGCCGACCGCGCCCACCTGGCCGCGCTGGACGTGCGCACGGAAGGGGTGGCGGTGCTCGTCTCCGACCTGGTCGGCCGGGTGCTCGCCGAGGCGGCCGTGCCGATCGGCGACGACACGGGCACCGGGACGGCCGTGGAGCAGGCGGTCTCCCTGGTCGAGCGGGCGGTCAAGGAGGCCGAGGCCGTGGGAGCGCCCCCGCCCGCGAGTGACCGGGCATGGGGAAGGCTGCACACCCTCGGGATCGGCGCACCCGGGCTGATCGACCCCGCGAGCGGCGAACTGCGCGACTCCAGCGGTCTGCCCGAGTGGCACCGCCGACTGGTGGCCGCGCTGCAGGAACGCTTCCCGGACGCCCACGCGCACGTGGAGAACGAGACCAACCTCGCCGCCCTGGCCGAACAGCGCGAGGGCGCCGCCCGGGACCGCGACACCTTCGTCCTGCTGTGGCTGGGCCATGGCACCGGCGCGGCCGTCGTCCTGGACGGCGCCCTGCGCCGCGGCGCCTCCGGCGGCACCGGCGAGATCGGCTTCCTGCCGGTACCCGGTACGAACGGCCTGCCCTCGGCGACCGACTGCGAGGGCGGCTTCCACTCGCTGGCCGGCTCGGCGGCGATCGCCGCACTGGCGGGGGAGTACGGGCTGACGGCGGTCGCGCGCTCCGACGAGCCGGTGGCGGCGGCGCTGGTGCGAGCGGCGGTGGCCTCGGCGGGCCACCCGGACACCGGTGCCGCCGCCCGTGCTGCCGCCGGTTTCCTCGACGCCCTCGCCGACCGTCTCGCCCTCGGCGCCGCCTCCGTCGTCGCCGTCCTGGATCCCGGCTGTGTGGTGCTCGGCGGGGAGGTCGGGCGGGCCGGCGGGGAGGTGCTCGCGAGCCGGGTGGCCCAGCGGCTCCGGCGCATGGCACCGCTGCCCACGGAAGTGCGCCCCAGCGTCCTGGGCGGCGGCGCCGTCCTGCGCGGCGCACTGCTGACGGCCCGCGACACCGCGCAGGAGGAGTTGTTCGGGACGGCACGCGGGGCCGCGACGCCCTAACGGCGGCGGACGCGCGTCGCCAGGTAGTCCTCGAACGTGCCCTTGCCCACCGCCCGCTCCGGCGCCAGGTGCCCTCCCGCACGGAAACCCCGGTAGGCGGCGCCCCACAGCGGCACGTTCAACACCGCGCACCGCCTGCCGCTCGCCTTCAGGAAGGCGCGGGCCAGCGACTCGATCGTGCGGACCTCGGGTCCGGCCATGTCGTCGACCCGGCCGGCCGGCGCGCCCGCCGCCAGCTCCGCGAGCCGGTCCGCGACCTCGGCGACCTCCACCGGCTGGTCGCTCGCCCCGGCCGGCAGCACCATCACCGGCACCTTGGCCAGCGCCTGGAACACCTGGACCAGCAGGTCGTGGAACTGGGTCGCGCGCAGCACCGTCCAGCCGAGACCCGACTCCTGCACCAGTGTCTCCACGGCGAGCTTGGCCTTGTAGTAGCCGAACGGCACCCGGTCGACCCCGACGATCGAGATGTAGAGCAGATGTCCCACGCCGGCCTCGCGCGCCGCGGCGATCAGGTTCGCGGCGGCCTGCTCGTCGCCTCCGCGCGGTGTGCTCGCGCAGTGCACGATCGTGTCCACGCCCGCGACGGCCGCGTCCAGCCCGGCGCCGCCCTCGCGCAGGTCGACGGCGTACGGCTGGGTGTGCCGGCTCAGTACGCGCACCTCGTGGCCGTCCGCCCGCAGCCGTTCGGTGACGAGCCGGCCGAGAGTTCCCGTACCGCCGGTCACGAGGATGGTGGTCATGCTGGTCAGCCCCTTCGGACATCGTGCGGTCCCGTCCGGACCGCCCTGTGCCACTCAAGCTTGTCCGGGCCGGACGCGCCCCACACGTCCCGCGCTCGCCCCACACGTCCCGCGGCTCGCGATGCGGGACCCCGGTCTCGGTACCCGTGGTCGGCCGGTACCGGTATCCGCGAGCGGCCCGAGCGGACACCCGTACCGGCCGGAGCGAGGAGACCCGGCGGCGGGCAAGGGCCGTCGTCACCGCCGCCGGGCCGCACTCCGTCGACCCTAGAAAGGACTAGACCAGCACGTCAATAGGTATGGATCAATCCCGGACCGAGTCGGAAGCGGTACCGAACCGGGCCGGGCGCAACCCGAATTGACGGCCTGTGAGCCACCCCACATCCTTCACCTGTATGGACGCGTACCCGGCGTGGCACACTGGCCCTGTAAACCAAAGCAGCGCACTCCGGGGTCGGTGAAAGTCCGAACCGGCGGTTATAGTCCGCGACCCGGTCGCTTCCAGCGGCCGGTTGACCAGGTGGAATTCCTGGACCGACGGTTAAAGTCCGGATGGGAGGCAGTGCGCGGCGGGCGGGCATTCGTGCGCGCCGCCGTATAGCTACTCGTCCGCGGACGGGTCTGTCCGGCGTCGCCCCCGGTGCCGTTGCCCGTACCTGCTGTCGTCATCGACAGGCCCCGGAGTCCGTGCCCGAAGAGGCAGGAGGACCCGGGAAGTGTTCACCGGAATCGTCGAAGAGCTGGGTGAGGTCACCGCCGTCGAGAATCTCGGCGACGCCGCCCGCTTCCGGCTGCGCGGCCCCGTCGTGACCGACGGCGCGAAGCACGGCGACTCCATCGCCGTGAACGGGGTCTGTCTCACCGTCGTGGAGCACGAGGGCGACGAGTTCACCGCCGACGTCATGGCGGAGACCCTGAACCGCTCCAGCCTCGGAGCGCTCGGCATCGGCTCCCGCGTCAACCTCGAACGCCCCACCGCCGTCGGCGCGCGCCTCGGCGGGCACATCGTGCAGGGCCATGTCGACGGCACCGGAGCCGTGTTGGAGCGCAGGCCCTCCGAGAACTGGGAGATCATCAAGATCTCCCTCCCCGCCGACCTCGCCCGGTACGTCGTGGAGAAGGGCTCCATCACCGTCGACGGCATCAGCCTGACGGTCGTGGAAGCGGGCTCCGGCCACTTCACCGTCAGCCTCATCCCCACCACCCTCGCCCTGACCACACTCGGCCTCAAGCAGCCCGGCGACCCGGTCAACCTTGAGGTGGACATCGTCGCCAAGTACGTCGAGCGCCTGCTCGCCTCCACGCGGGGGGCCGCGCAGTGAACTCGCTGAACTCCGAGGCCTTCACCCTCCTCGACCAGCACATCCTCTGGTCGGACATGATCGGCAACATCCTGGGCCTGATCACCCTCGCCCTCGGCTGGCGGCGCTCCCTGTGGACCTGGCCGGTGCAGTTCCTCTCCGGACTCGTCCTCTTCGGGGCGTTCTACGGACATCTGACCGGCAGCGCGGGCAAGCAGGTCGTCGTCATGGTCGTCGCCCTGTACGGCTGGTGGCAGTGGAACCGCAGCAGGGGACGGTCCGCCGACGGCCAGATCACCCCCCGCTTCGCGACCTGGACCGAGCGCGCGGCCATGGTCGGCGCCGCCGCCCTCGGCACGGTCGCCGTGGCCCTGTTCTTCAAGGCCTACCCGTCCCTGTCCTGGGACCCCTGGCCGGACGCCTACATCTTCGTCGGCACGATCGTCGCCATGTACGCCCAGGCGCGCGGCATGGTCGAGTTCTGGATCGCCTGGCTCCTCGTCGACGTCGTCGGCGTCCCCCTGAACTTCGCCAACGGCTACGCCTTCTCCGGTTTCGTCTACGTCATCTACGGCGCGCTCGTCCTGTGGGGCATGCGCGACTGGTGGCTGCGCTCCCGCAAGGCCTCGCAACCCGCTCTGGAAGGAGCGCCGGCATGAGTACCGCACCGATCCTCTACAGCACGGACGGCATCGAGGACTTCGCGCTGGACCCCGTCGAGCAGGCCATCGCCGACATCGCCGCCGGCCGCCCCGTCGTGGTCGTCGACGACGAGGACCGTGAGAACGAGGGCGACCTCGTCATCGCCGCGGAGAAGGCCACTCCCGAGATCGTCGCCTTCATGATGAGCGAGTGCCGCGGTCTGATCTGCGCGCCCATGGAGAGCGACGAACTGGAGCGGCTGCGGCTCCCGCAGATGGTCGAGGACAACACCGAGTCGATGAAGACCGCCTTCACCGTCTCCGTCGACGCCTCCGCCGCCCACGGCGTGACCACCGGCATCTCCGCCGCCGACCGCGCCACCACGCTTCGTCTCCTGGCGAGCGGCGCCACCGAGGCCACGGACTTCGTCCGCCCCGGTCACATCTTCCCGCTGCGCGCCAGGAGCGGCGGCGTGCTGACCCGCAACGGCCACACCGAGGCGGCCGTCGACCTCGCCCGACTCGCGGGGCTGCGCCCGGCCGGCGCGATCGTCGAGATCGCCGGCGAGGACGGCCGGATGCTCCGCCTGCCCGAACTGATCCCGTTCGCCCGCAAGCACGGCCTGACCATCATCTCCATCGAGGACCTGATCGCCTACCGGCGCGGCGCCGAGCCCACCGTCCGCCGCGAGGCGCAGACCCGGCTGCCCACCGTCCACGGCACCTTCACCGCGTACGGCTACCGCTCCACCGTCGACGGGGTCGAGCACGTCGCCCTCGTCCACGGCGAGATCGGGGACGGCGAGGACGTCCTCGTCCGGGTGCACTCCGAGTGCCTCACCGGCGACATCTTCGCCTCCCAGCGCTGCGACTGCGGCCCCCAGCTGGACGCCTCCCTGGAGCGCATCCAGAGCGAGGGCCGGGGCGTGGTGGTCTATCTGCGCGGGCACGAGGGCCGCGGCATCGGTCTGCTGTCCAAGCTGCGGGCCTACGAGCTCCAGGAGCAGGGGCACGACACCCTCGACGCCAACCTGGAGCTGGGCCTGCCCGCCGACGCCCGTGACTACGCGGCCGGCGCGCAGATCCTCGAGGACCTCGGCGTCCGCAGCGTGCGCCTGATGACCAACAACCCCGAGAAGACCGACGCGCTGGTCCGGCACGGCATCTTGGTCACCCGCCGCGAGCCGATGCCCGTCCAGGCGGGCGAGCACAACATCCGCTACCTGCGCACCAAGCGGGACCGGATGGGACACGACCTGCCCTGGCTGGACGCGGCCCCCGTGTCCCCCTGCGGCAACCAGTAACGCAAGTCGGCAAGGCACGAGAGGCAAGAGGAGAGACGTGAGCGGCAAGGGCGCACCGGAACTGTCCGTACGCAATGTGGGTGACCTGCGGGTCGCCGTCATCGCGGCACAGTGGCACGAGAAGGTGATGGACGGACTGGTCGACGGCGCGCTGCGCGCCCTGCACGACCTCGGCATCGACGAGCCGACCCTGCTGAGGGTCCCCGGCAGCTGGGAGCTTCCGGTCGTCGCCAAGGTGCTGGCCGGGCGGGGCTACGACGCGATCGTCGCCCTCGGCGTCGTCATCCGCGGCGGCACCCCGCACTTCGAGTACGTGTGCCAGGGCGTCACCCAGGGCCTCACCCAGGTCTCCGTCGAGACCGGCGTGCCCGTCGGCATGGGCGTCCTCACCTGTGACACCGAGGAGCAGGCCCTGGACCGGGCCGGCCTCGAGGGCTCCAACGAGGACAAGGGGCACGAGGCGGTGACGGCGGCGGTGGCGACCGCGGCCACCCTCCGCTCAGTATCCGAACCCTGGCGGTAGGCGGGCCCGCACAACGGCTAGGGTGGGATCACCATGTCCAAGAAGACGTTCGAGGAGCTCTTCACCGAGCTCCAGCAGAAGGCCGCCAGCGGCGACCCCGCCACTTCCCGCACCGCAGAACTGGTCGGGAAGGGCGTCCATGCCATCGGCAAGAAGGTCGTCGAAGAAGCCGCCGAGGTCTGGATGGCGGCCGAGTACGAAGGCAAGGAAGCAGCCGCCGAGGAGATCTCGCAGCTGCTCTACCACGTCCAGGTGATGATGGTCGCCCGCGGAATCTCACTGGACGACGTGTACGCCCACCTGTAACCCTTTCCAGACACATCCGCACACATCCGCCCCGATCGTCACGTTCCACGCGAAGGAAGCCGACCTCATGCTGCGCATCGCCGTCCCCAACAAGGGTTCCCTGTCAGGCCCCGCGGGGGAGATGCTGCATGAGGCCGGCTACCAGCAGCGCCGCGAGTCCAAGGAACTGCGGATCGTCGACCCGGTCAACGACGTCGAGTTCTTCTACCTCCGCCCCCGGGACATCGCGATCTACGTCTCCTCCGGGCGCCTCGACATCGGCGTCACCGGCCGCGACCTGCTGATCGACTCCGGCGCCAACGCCGAGGAGATCCTCCCGCTCGGCTTCGCCCGCTCCACCTTCCGCTTCGCCGCCAAGCCGGGCACGGCCGACGGCATCGAGGACCTCCAGGGCCGGACGGTCGCCACCTCCTACGAGGGCATCGTCGCCAAGCACCTGGCCGAGCAGGGCGTCGACGCCTCCGTCGTGCACCTCGACGGAGCCGTCGAGACCGCGATCGAACTCGGTGTCGCCGAGGTCATCGCCGACGTCGTCGAGACCGGCACCTCACTGCGCAACGCGGGCCTCGAGGTCTTCGGCGAGCCCATCATGAAGTCCGAGGCCATCGTGATCCGCCGCACCGGCGCGGACGTCGAGGAGCCCAAGGTGCAGCAGTTCCTGCGCCGCCTCCAGGGCGTCCTGGTCGCCCGGACCTACGTGATGATGGACTACGACTGCCGCGTCGAGCAGCTCGAGAAGGCCGTCGCGCTGACCCCGGGCCTGGAGTCGCCGACCGTCTCCCCGCTGCACAACGAGGGCTGGGTCGCCGTCCGCGCCATGGTTCCGGCCAAGGAGGCGCAGCGGATCATGGACGACCTGTACGACATCGGCGCGCGCGCCATCCTGACCACGGCCATCCACGCCTGCCGCCTCTGACCTCAGCCGGGAACATGTCCAACCTGCCGACCCTCCCCGTCACCTTCCGGCCAGGGCGCACCCGTGTGGTGCTGCTCACGGCCGGAGTGGTGATCCTCCTCGTCATCTCCGCCGTGGCGATGCTGCTGGAACAGCTCGGCCCGGGGGAGCGGCTCAGCTTCATCCTCACCGGCGCCCTCATCTTCTGGGTGCTGGCCCAGCTCGCCCGGGTACGGGTCGTCGCCGACGACTCCGGGGTCACCGTCGTGAACATCGCCAGCAGACGGCACCTGGACTGGGCCGAGATCGTCCAGGTGAACCTCCGTCCGGGCGATCCCTGGGTGTTCCTCAACCTCAGCGACGGCACCAGCCTGCCCGCCCTCGGCATCCAGCCGGGCATCGACAAGCAGCAGGCCATCGCCGACGCGCGCGCCCTGCGGACCCTCGCGGAAGCCCGGTCCGTCCGGCACCCCGAGGAGCCCACGGAACAAGATCAGGGCTGACTCGGGGCCGTCCGCCCTGCCGCTCAAGCCCCTGTCTTGATTAATCTGGTGACGGAGGCGTTCCCTTTGCGCCTCCACCCCTGTGGCTCCCTGCCGGGTGCACAGGGGTTCCTGCTACCCGAGGAGTGACTCCCTCCGGCGATGGACGGTTCGTCCTGCAGTACCTGCGCCGCCCCTGTCCGACCTGGTTCGCAGGCGGCGGCAACATGACCATCCCCCTGCTGCTCCTGGCAGCCGCGTTCCTGCTCATCCTCGCCAACGGCTTCTTCGTCGCCGCCGAGTTCGGCCTTGTCACGGTCGAGCGCCCGGACGCCGAGAAGGCCGCCGCCGAGGGCGACAGACGAGCCCGTACGGTCGTCGAGTCGCTGAGGGAACTGTCCTTCCAGCTGTCCGGCACCCAGCTCGGCATCACCATCACCTCCCTCGTCGTCGGCATGCTCGCCGAACCGGCGCTCGCGGAGCTGCTGCACGGCCCGTTCACCGCGATCGGCATCCCCGAGGGCGCCGCCTCCGGTGTCGCCGTGGTCGTCGGCATGCTGCTGGCCTCCGCCGTGCAGATGGTGATCGGCGAGCTCGTGCCCAAGAACTGGGCGGTGTCCAAGCCCCTGCAGGTCGCGCGCTTCGTCGCGGGCCCGCAAGCCGGCTTCTCCCGCCTCTTCCGGCCGGTGATCGCGGTCCTCAACACCGTCGCCAACCGGCTGGTGCGCGCCCTGGGCGTCGAGCCCACCGCGGAGCTGGCCTCCGCGCGCACCCCCGGCGAACTCGTCTCCCTGGCCCGCCACTCGGCCCAGGCCGGCGCGCTCGAACAGGGCACGGCCGACCTCTTCGTCCGGACCCTGTCGCTGGCCGAACTCACCGCTCAGCACGTCATGACCCCGCGCGTGAAGGTGAGTGCCCTCCAGTCGACGGCCACCGCCGAGGACGTGGTCAACCTGACCCGCGCCACCGGCCTGTCCCGGTTCCCGGTCTACCGCGAGAGGATCGACGAGATCGTCGGCATGGTCCACCTGAAGGACGCCCTGGCGATCCCCGTGCACGACCGGCTGCGTACCCCGCTCGGCCGAATCGCGCGCCCCGCGCTGCTGGTCCCCGAGACCCTGCCCGTCCAGCCCCTGCTGGCCCGGCTGCGCAGCGAGCAGCCCATCGCCGTCGTCGTCGACGAGTACGGCGGCACGGCCGGCGTGGTCACGCTGGAGGACATCGTCGAGGAGATCGTCGGTGAGGTCCGTGACGAGCACGACGGCCAGGACACGCCCGAACTCGCCGCCGCCCCGCCCGAGGAGGGCCGGCCGGCCTGGGACGTGGACGGCAGCTGTCGTGTCGACACCCTCCAGCGCGTAGGCCTGAAGGTCCCCGAGGGGCCGTACGAGACGGTCGCCGGGCTGGTCGCCGACCTGCTCGGCCGTATCCCGGCCGTCGGGGACCGGGCCGAACTGCCCGGCTGGCGGGTCTCCGTGCGCCGCGTCGGCCACTACCGGGCCGAGCGGGTCCGGCTGGTGCGGACCGGCCAGGTCGTGGAGGTCAGCCGATGAGCGCCCTCCAACTCGTCTTCGCCGCGCTGCTCGTGCTCACCAACGGCTTCTTCGTCGGCGCCGAGTTCGCGCTCGTCTCGGTCCGCCGCAGCCAGATCGAGCCACTGGGCACCGCGCGGGCCCGGCAGGTCCTCTACGGTCTGGAACGCCTGCCCCAGATGATGGCGGCGGCCCAGTTCGGCATCACTGTCTGCTCCCTCACCCTGGGCGCCGTCGCCGAACCGACGGTCGCCCATCTGCTGGAGCCGGTCTTCGAAGCGGTCCGCCTCCCGCACGGCGCGATCCACCCGCTGGGCTACATCGTGGCCCTCGCGGCCGTGGTCTTCTTCCACCTCGTCATCGGCGAGATGGTCCCGAAGAACCTGGCCATGGCGGCCCCCGAGAAGGCCGCGCTGTGGCTCAGCCCCGGCCTGGTCGCCTTCGCCCGGGTCTGCCGGCCGATCACCGTGGCCCTGGGCGCCTGCGCCCGGGGCATCCTGCGGCTCTTCCACGTCGAGCCCAGGGACGAGGTCGAGGCCGTCGTCACCAGCGAGCAGCTGAACCGGCTGCTGGAGGACTCCGGCCAGGCCGGTCTGCTGGCGCCCGAGGAACAGGAGCGGCTGGAGGACGCGCTGGAGCTGGGCTCCCGCCCGGTGACGGACGTGCTGCTGAAGCGCGAGTCCCTCGTCACGGTCAGCCCCTCGGTCACCCCGGGCGAGATCGTCGAGCTGACCGGTCGTACCGGCTACTCCCGCTTCCCGGTCGCCGCGGAGAACGGCGCCGGCGCCTTCATGGGCTATCTGCACGTCAAGGACGTCCTCGACCTGGAGGACTCCGAGCGGGCCGTGCCGCAGCAGGTGTGGCGACCGATGACGACCCTGCGCTCCGAACTGCCGCTGGACGACGCGCTGACGGTGATGCGCCGGGCGGCGACCCACCTGGCGCAGGTGGCCGACGCGTCCGGCAGGGTCCTCGGCCTGGTCGCGCTGGAGGACGTACTGGAACTGCTGGTGGGCGAGGTCACCGACCCCGCGCACCGGGAGGTCTCCGGGATCCGGCTCACGGAGCCGAGGGGAAGTTCCCCCACGGTCTCGGCTCCGCTCGAGCAGGGCGGGCCCCCGTCGCCGGAGGAAGCGCTGGCGAGCTGAGAGCAGCCGCGGGATCCGTCACACCGCCGGATCCTGCGGCCCCCTCCCCGACAGCACCTCCCCGTACGCCTGCATCAGATCCGGCAGCCGCAGGGTCGACAGGTCGTCCCGGGTCAGCGCGCCCGGATACGTCGACAGACGCAGATCCCGGTAGGCGCAGCTCTTCTCGTACAGGGTCCGCAGAAACCGGCCGTTGCCCAGTTCGTCGATCCACCCCTGGTCCACGACATGCCCGGCGACGGAGCGCAGCTCGTCCAGGGCCTCCTCGTCCCAGACGTCACCGTTCTCCGCGGCCAGCACCTCACCGATGGAGGTGAGTTCGAGAGGCCGGTAGGACGGGAAGTCGACGCGGGTCGTGAAACGGGAGGACAGCCCGGGGTTCGCGGCCAGCAGGCGGTCCATGCCCTCCGGATAGCCGGCCAGGATCACCACCAGGTGGTCCCGGTTGTCCTCGGCCCGTTTCAGCAGCACCTGCAACGCCTCGTCGCCGTACGCGTCGCCCTTGCCGTAACCGGAGTTGGAGAGCGAGTACGCCTCGTCGACGAAGAGGACGCCACCGAGGGCCGAGTCGATCAGCTCGTTGGCCTTCACGGCCGTCTGCCCCAGGTACTCGCCGACCAGGTCGGCCCGCTGGGCCTCCACGAGATGGTCACCGCCCAGGAGCCCGAGGGCGTAGAAGACACGGCCGAGGATGCGGGCCACCGTGGTCTTGCCGGTGCCGGAGGGGCCGGAGAAGACGAAATGCCGTTTGGGCGGCTGGACCGGAAGGCCCTGGCCGGTCCGCAGCCGCGCCATGTTGAGCTGCGCCGACAGGGCCTTGACCTGGCGTTTCACCGGCTCGAGGCCGACCATGCGTTCCAGTTCGGCGAGCGCCTCGTCCAGTAACGCGGGGTCGGTGGGCCCGGCCGGCACCGCTGAGGGGATGACGTTCTTCTCCCGTACCGCCGGGTCGGTCACCGAGGGCAGCGGGACGACGGGCGGCAGGTCGGCGGGCTCGGTGAGCCTCAGATCCCGGCCCTCCATGCCGAACAGCGGGTCGAAGCCGTCGGGACCGTCCACCATGTCCTGCCCGACCCCGGTGAGCGTGATCGCCGCGAAGTCGGCGGGATCGTCGTACCCGTCGCCCTCGGCGATCGCGGCGAGCCGGGCCGAGGTGTCCATGAAGGCGGCGTCCACGCGGTGCACCGCCCGGTACAGGGGGAGCGCCGCCGCCGAACGGCCGGTTCCCTCGTGGGCCCGTGCCAGCCAGTACCGCAGCTCCTTGCGCTGCGGCTGCTCGCTGCGGCAGCGCATCAGCGCCGCCGACAGCAGTGGCTCGGCCTGTCCGTACATCTCCAGACGGACCCGGGCCATCCCGCCGAACAGGCCGGCCTCGATGCCCAGCAGAGCGTCGTCGAGCAGCGGGTCGGTGTGCCGGACCAGCTGCTCCCAGTCCTTGACCAGATAGGCGCGGCAGGCGTGCAGGAAGCGGACCTGGTGGTCGGCGTCGACGGGCGGCAGCCCGGCGAGTGCCCGGTCCAGCTCGGGCACATGGCGGCCGTCCAGCCAGTGCGAGGCGTGCGCGAGGAGCAGGTCGCGCGGACTCTCCAGCACCGGTTGCACCCACCAGCCCAGCCAGTACCAGGAGTTGAGCGTGCGGCGGTGCCGGGTCCGCTGCTCGCCGAAGCGCTCGCGGTGCCGGAACATCCTGAGCAGCGCGGTCGTCGTGTCGACGCGCAGCGCGTGCAGCCCGAGCCAGCCGTCGGCCATCCCGGGATCGATCCGCACCGCGGTGCGGAACTCCTCCTCCGCCTGCGGATAGGCGCCCATCGTGTACGCGTCCACGCCTCGCAGCCAGGCGAGGTCGGCCGGGGCGTCGGGGCCCTGCGTGCCGAAGTCCATCACGTCCCCCACAAACCGTGCCCCCGTCGGTATGCCGCCGGGCCGTCGCCCGTCGGCTGCCTTGGTCGAACCGCTGTGCCGCGGACCGGAGTTGCAAGGTGCGCGCGGCAGCCGTTCAGGTCGCACCGAGGGCATCGTACCTGCGTGGGAGTGGCTCGCCGTAGGGTGCCGCACAGGCCGTTTGTCGAGGTGGGAGCGGACGGGGCGCACACCGTTCGGTGACCCTGGGTGACCGGATCGCGCCGCGAAGCGCCCGGAAAGGGGGCGGCGAGCGGGATGAGGACAGAACGAAGCCCCCGATCACGGGGGAACAACCGGGGGCTTCGCGTTTGAGGGCGGCTGAGATGGCCGCACATCCAGAACGTAAGTCCTGTACGGGCCGTCGGTCAAGCACGGGTGAGGCGGTTGGCGAAGTTCGAGTGCGAGGCCCTTCACGCGTTCACCACATCGCGGCCGGCCCATCACGGTCAGTGACATCCTGGTTCGGTCCAAGGTCTCCCACGGGCCCCGGCAGCACCTCGTATCCCTGCCTCAACTGCCGTACCAGCAGGGCGGCGTGGGGGCGCGAGGGATCCTCGGCGAAGTGGTGGGTCTCGGCCGTGACCCACCCGTCCCAGAACTCCCGCTGCTCCTCCCCGTCCCGGGACCGTCCACGCGCCCAGGCCTGCTCGGCCGGCATGTCCATCCACAGCAGACACGCCAGGAAGGGCCGTAGCGCACGGCGACCCGCGCCGACTCCCTCGAGCAGGACGACGGGGGCCGCGGGCAGCGGCCTCGGCGGGCCGAAGCGGCGGGCGCGCCAGTCGTAGGGGGCGTAGTACGCGGTCTCGCCGCGGCCGAAGGGCTCGATCACCTGGGTCAGCAGCCGTCCGGTCCACGCGAACAGCTCGTCGTGGCTGGCGATGTCGTCGAGGCGCAGCACCGGCGCGCCCCCCAGCGCCTCGGCCAGCTCGCCGGCCAGCGTGGACTTGCCCGAGCCGGCATGTCCGTCGACGGCGATCAGCCGGACCGGCCCGCAGGACGGGGGCAGGCGGCGCAGCCGGGAGACGAGCTGGTGGATGGCGGGTCCTGGGGTCCGGAGAGCGGGGCAGCGGGGGTGGGCTTGCGTACGGTGCGAAAGTCTACGGCCGCACGTCGGCACCAGTGGTTCAGACCGGTATTTGGTGGCGCGGCACGGGCGGAAGTGCTGGAAGGCGGGGTCTCCTCCGTCCATAGTTGGCGCACAGCCGTGCAGACACCCTGGGGGTCTTCCGCTCATGAGCAGAGCCGAACAGCCGTCCCGCAGAACGGTCCTCGCCGCCGCGGTCACCGCGGCCGTGGCAGGGGGCTCGGCCCGGGCCGCGACTGCGACTGCCGCGACGGCCGCCGACCCGGCGGAGACCGCGGACACGGCGGTCACCGCGGCCGTCGAGTCCGCCCCGGCCCGCTCCGCCGACTACCGCTCCTGGACCACGTACGCCGACTGGCGCGCCGGCACCGCCCGGGGCAGCCGGGCCCTGGCGGGCGTCCGCCCCGGCATCGCAGTCGGCACCCCGCTCGGCACCGTCGAGTACACCGACCCGCACACCAGGACCACGGCCGCCTGGGAGTACGCGACCTGGACCTCCCCCGTCCAGACGCTCGCCGTCCCCTCCACCGAGGCGATCGCCTCCTGGAACGCGAGCACCCCGGCCGGTACCTGGCTCCAGGTCGAACTGAAGGGCACGTACTCCGACGGCACGGACACGCCCTGGTACGTGATGGGCCGCTGGGCCTCCGGCGACCAGGACATCAAGCGCACCTCGGTCGACGACCAGACCGACGGCAGGAGCACCGTCTGGACCGACACCCTCGCGATCGACGACGCCTCGACGGGTCTGCGCCTGGCCTCCTGCCGCCTCCGGATCACCCTGTACCGCCGCCCCGGCACCAAGCTCACCCCGACCGTGTGGCGGCTGGGAGTGATGGGCTCCGACGTCCCGGACCGGTTCACCGTCCCGGCCTCCGTGCCCGGCCTCGCGCGGGAGCTGGCCGTCCCGCGCTACTCGCAGGAGATCCACCAGGGGCAGTACCCCGAGTACGACAGCGGCGGCGAGGCCTGGTGCAGCCCCACCTCCTCGCAGATGATCGTCGAGTACTGGGGCGGCCGGCTCACCGCGGACCAGCTGGCGTGGGTCGACCCGTCCTACGCCGACCCGCAGGTGTGCCACGCCGCCCGGCACACGTACGACCACCAGTACGGCGGCTGCGGCAACTGGCCCTTCAACGCGGCCTACGCGGCCACCTTCGGGGATCTCCAGGGCGTGGTCACCCGGCTCGGCTCCCTCACCGACCTGGAGACGCTGATCGCGGCCGGGATCCCGGCCTTGACGTCCCAGTCGTTCCTCAAGGAGGAGCTCACCGGAGCGGGCTACGGCACCTCCGGGCACCTGATGACCGTGATCGGCTTCACGGACGAGGGCGATGTGATCGCCAACGACCCGTTCTCGGCGGACGACACCGCCGTGCGGCGCGTGTACCGGCGGCGGGAGTTCGAGAACATCTGGCTCAGAACGAAGCGGTACAACGCGAGCGGCAAGGTCGTCTCCGGCACCGGAGGGGTCTGCTACCTCTACTTCCCGGCACGTCCGACGGCGCGCCAGTGCACGGCACTCACCGCGGTGGGCGTCCCCGTGTGAGGAAGGTCTCCGCCGCAAAAGCCGTGCCAGGTGGCAAGGTGGACGGATCGGGGGGAGTCCACCCAGCACGTCGACCTCAGCGAGACATCATGAGCGCACAGACAGCCACCGCCACCCGCGCCCGCACCGGCGGCCCGGAGACCGACGGCCCGAAGATCCTCGAGCACCTCATGGGCTGGGTCCTCGTCGCGGTCGTCGCGATGCTGGTCACCCAGCTCGGGCTGCTCTGACGGTCGTGTCCTGACGCACGGTTGACCTGACATACTGCGGAGGTCCCGCCGACCGCCCGAGACCAGGGTCGAAATTGAATATCAGTGAACAGCGCGAAGTTGCCCGTCCCCGGGCACGCGGCACCGAGCGCTCACTGGCGCGTCGCGCCGAACTCATCTCCATCGGGCGGGCGTTGTTCGCCGACACGTCCTACGACGCGCTCTCGATGGACGACATCGCCCGGCAGGCTCATGTCGCCAAGGGGCTGATCTACTACTACTTCCAGTCCAAGCGCGGCTACTACCTGGCGATCATCCAGGACTCCGTCGCCGATCTGGTCACCTTCGCGGCGAGCGGCCACGAACTGCCCCAGGTGGACCGGGTGCACCGCACCATCGACGGTTACCTGCGCTATGCCGAGCACAACCAGGCCGCGTACCGCACGATCGTCAGCGGCGGTGTCGGTTTCGACACCGAGGTGCACGCCATCCGGGACGGGGTGCGCGGGGCGATCGTGGCGACCATCGCCGAGGGCGCGTACGGCAGCAGCGACATTCCCGCGCTGCCTCGCATGGGCCTGCTCGCCTGGGTGTGCAGCGTCGAGGGTGCCACCCTGGAGTGGATCGCCCGTCCCGAACTCTCCCGCGAGGTCATGGGCGACCTGCTGGTGAAGACCCTGGGCGGCTCCCTGCGCGCCATCGAGGAACTCGACCCCGCCTTCGCCGCGCCGAAGCCGGCCCGCCGCGAGGAATGACGCACGGGGCCCGGTGCACGAGGCGCGACGCACGGGGCCCGGTGCACCGGGGCGGAGGCTCGTGGTCCTCCGCCCCAAGTGCCCCATGTGCCGGGCTACTTGATCGCGTGGATCAGCTCACCGTTCGCCGTGTCCCCGCTCAGCTCCCAGAAGAACGTCCCGCCCAGTCCCTGCCTGGACTTGTACTTCATCTTCGTGGCGATGGTCGCGGGGGTGTCGTAACTCCACCAGTCCGCACCGCACTTGGCGTAGGCGGTGCCGCCGACCGTGCCGGTCGCCGGGCACTTGGCCTTGAGCACCTTGTAGTCCTCGTTGCCGGCCTCGTACGTCCCCGCCGCGGGCCCCGTGGCCGTGCCGCCCGGCTTCGCCTGGGTGACGCCGGTCCAGCCGCGCCCGTAGAAGCCGATGCCGAGCAGCAGCTTCCGTGACGGGATGCCCAGGCTCCTGAGCTCGGCGATCGTCGCGGCGGTGTCGTAGCCCTGCTGCGGAATGCCCGGGTACGAGGTGAGCGCGGAGTGCGGGGCCGTGGGGCCGGTGGCCGCCCAGGCGCCGAAGTAGTCGTACGTCATCGGGTTGTACCAGTCGACGTACCGGGCCGCGCCCCCGTAGTCCGCCGCCTCGATCCTGCCCCCGCTGGTGGCGTCCGCCGTGATCGCCGCGGTGATCAGCTCGCGCTTTCCGAACTTGGCGCGCAGGGCCGCCATGACGTCCCGGAACGCCTCGCGGCCGCTGGTGTCGCAGGTGAGGCCGCAGGCGTTCGGGTACTCCCAGTCGATGTCGATGCCGTCGAAGACGTCCGCCCACCTGGAGTTCTCGACCAGGTCGTAGCAGGACCGGGCGAAGGCCGCCGGGTCCTTGGCCGCCTCGCCGAAGCCGCCCGACCAGCTCCAACCGCCGAACGACCAGATGACCTTGAGCTTCGGGTGCAGCTTCTTCAGCTTGCGCAGCTGGTTGAAGTTGCCGCTGAGCGGCTGGTCCGCGGCGTCGGCGACGCCGTCCACGGACTCCTCGGCGGTGAACGGCTTGTCGGTGTCGGCCCAGGAGTCGCCGAGTGCGCACTTGCCGTCGGTGACGTTGCCGAAGGCGTAGTTGATGTGGGTGAGCCGGTCGGCGGACCCGGACGTCTCGATGTTCCTGACGTAGTACTGGCGGCCGTAGATGCCCCAGCCGGTGAAGTAGCCGACGACCTTCGAGCCGTTCGCGCCGACCGGGTGGGCCTTCGCGGGGTGGGTCTCTCCGGCGGTCGCGGTGCCCGCGCCGGCGAGCAGGGCGGCGCCGAGCGCGGCGCAGCAGACGGCGGACACAAGCGCCCGGAACCGGGGGCGGGGGCGGAGCCTGGTGTGCATCGGGTGTCTCCTCGCGGGGGACAGGGAGGGATCGCACGCCGATCGGCATGAACGCGGGGAAGCGTTGGATCGAAACGCTAGGTGGACTAGACCACTTCGGTCAATGGTTCGGACCAATCGACCACCGGTCCGTCCGACTGCCCACCCGGCTGCTCGCCCGGTTACCCCACCCGGCTGCCCGTCCTTCTGCCCGTTGTGCTGCCGGACCCCGCGCCGTCCCGGTATGGCGTTTCCCGCCCAGTGCCGCAGTCCGGGGTTTCCTGGCGCCGGTTCACGACATCGCACGACACGAGTCGCGCCGACCGCCGCCACCGCCGAGGAGGACACCGCCCCGCCCCTCTGTCCCGGGTGACACGGGTGCTTCCCGCTCGCTGTACGACTCCGGGTACGGTCAGTGGGCGGTCATCGCCCGTCGCCCGCCTGGTCCGGACGCCCGCTGAACTGCCCCGGCCGCACCTGCGGGGCCGCGAGCCGTACCCACTCCGGGTCGTGGCGCCCCGGTAGCGTGCGGCCCCGGTCGGCCCAGGTGCGCATGAGGTCGCGGTAGATGGGCGGGTCCTGCGGGGGCGGCGGGGCCAGCGGAACCGATTCTGCCCGGACAGGTTCCGGGCGCACGGGAACGAAGAGCTGGCGGTGACGCCCGGGTGCGACTGACTGGGTGGGGGTCATACCAGGGCAACGCGAAGCCGCGGGACAGGTCACCGGCGGGCGCGGTCGTGCGTGAGTTCGGGGAGTGCCCCCATTCCGGGCCGGCCCCTGTCCGGTCGGCGAGCGGTACCTGGCGGCACCCGGCGGTACCTGGCATTAGCTGGCGATCCGTCACCGACCCGGTGTTGCAAGGTGGTTGGGGCGTGGCGCCGCGCACCGTCCACGCATCGTCCACCGGCAGACGTGTGTCGGTGCGACGGAGGCGTACAGCGAAGCAGCGGCTGTCCAGGCGGCGCCAGGCGCACTGGACCTGCACCATGGCGATCTGCCGGCCATGGTGCAGGGCAGCTGCGGGAGTTGAGCCGGTGGTGAGCGCGGGAAGGGCGCTCAGGCGGCCGCGCGGCGCATCGTCGGCACGCGCATCGGGCGCGAACCCGGGCCGCCGACGTGCGAGAAGGGCTGGGTGCGCCAGTCCAGTCCCTGAGGGAGCGTCAGCAGGAGCGTGGTGTCCTGCTCCTGGGGCTCCACGGACTCGTCCGCGGGCCGGGCCTCGGAAGCCCCGCGTCCCGTCCCGGCGCACACCGTGAGCCCGAAGGGGTTCCACGGCGAGGCACACAGCGCGTGCTCCGGCAGGATCTCCTCGTCCGCCAGCAGCGCGATGGGCTGCGCGCAGTCCGGGCAGATCACCCGGTACATCTCGAAGGTGTCGTACGCGTCGAAGTGGTCGGCGTCGTCGACGTCGAAGCTGTCGGAGAGCTCCCCGTCGGGTTCGACGCCCTCCGGCTCGGGATCCACGACGGACTGGAGCCGCTTGGGCGCGGTGCGAACAGGGCGCTTAAGACTCTGCATGGGATTCTCCCCCTCGGGCTGGGCCGTGACGGCACTGCGGCCTCGACCACAGCAAGCACTTCCCGCCCCGTCTCGGCGGTAATCACGAGGACATCACGAAGCCCCGGTGAGTGCTGTGGCATTCGTCACATGCCGCTAGCAGATGCCTGGTGCCTCGGTGGAGCCGCGGCGACCCGCGCTCGGCCGGCGGTTCACTCCCGGCCACATCACGAACCGGCTATGGCCTGGGCTGCATAGGTATACGTGGAGATCACACGCACGGTAAGTTCTTGCGTCATGGAGGAGCTGGACCGACAAATCGTGCAGCTGCTCGTCGAGGACGGGCGGATGAGTTACACCGATCTGGGCAAGGCCACGGGCCTGTCCACCTCGGCCGTGCACCAACGGGTGCGCCGGTTGGAACAGCGCGGTGTCATCCGCGGCTACGCGGCCGTCGTCGACTCCGAAGCCGTCGGGCTGCCCCTGACCGCCTTCATCTCGGTGAAACCGTTCGACCCCAGCGCCCCCGACGACATCGCCGAGCGGCTGGCCGGCGTACCGGAGATCGAGGCCTGCCACAGCGTGGCCGGTGACGAGAACTACATCCTCAAGGTGCGCGTGGCCACCCCGCACGAGCTCGAGGAGCTGCTCGGGCGGCTCCGGGCGCTCGCCGGGGTGTCGACGCGTACGACCGTCGTGCTGTCCACCCCCTACGAGGCCCGGCCGCCGCGGATCTGAGCGGATCCGAGGGGTCCCCGTGCCGAGCGGCCGGGGCGAGGCGCGAGACTGTCCCCATGAGTGAGCGCGCCCCCCAGCCGAAGACCGTCCTGCTCCGCCGAGGAGAGGTCCACAGCCCCGCCGACCCGTTCGCGACCGCGATGGTCGTCGAGCGCGGCCAGGTCGCCTGGGTCGGCTCCGAGGGCGCCGCCGACGCCTTCGCGGACGGCGTCGACGAGGTGGTCGACCTGGACGGCGCGCTCGTCACCCCGGCCTTCACGGACGCCCATGTGCACACCACGTCCACGGGCCTCGCGCTCACCGGCCTCGACCTCTCCGGTGCCCCCTCCCTGGCGGCCGCCCTCGCCCTCGTCAGGGCTTTCGCGACGGCCCGTCCACGGGACAAGGTGCTGCTCGGACATGGTTGGGACGCATCCCGCTGGCCGGAGGGCCGCCCGCCCCGACGAGACGAACTGGACGAGGCCACCGGCGGCCGGCCGCTCTACGTCAGCCGGATCGACGTCCACTCGGCCGTGGTCACCACCGCGCTGCTGGAACTGGCGCCCGCGGCCAGGGCCGCGGAGGGATTCGCGGACGGTGGGCCGCTGACCCGCGACGCCCATCACGTCGTCCGCGCCGCCGCGTTCGCAGCCGTGACGCCCGCCCAGCGCGCCGAGGCCCAGCGGGCCGCGCTCGCGCACGCCGCCTCCCTCGGCATCGGCTCGGTCCACGAGTGCGGGGGACCGGAGATCTCCTCCGAGGACGACTTCACGGACCTGCTGCGACTGGCCGCCGAGGAGCCCGGCCCCCGGGTCGTCGGCTACTGGGCCGAACAGGACGTCGAGAAGGCCCGGCAGCTGGGTGCGCTCGGCGCCGCCGGAGACCTGTTCGTCGACGGCGCCCTCGGCTCCCACACCGCGAGTCTGCACGGGCCCTACACCGACGCCGATCACACCGGCACCGCCTACGTGGGCGCCGCCGAGGTCGCCGCGCACGTGGTGGCCTGCACCGAGTCCGGCCTTCAGGCGGGCTTCCACGCCATCGGTGACGCCGCCGTGACCGCCGTTGTCGAGGGCCTGCGCGCCGCCGCGGAGAAGACCGGCCTGGCCCGGATCCGCGCGGCCCGCCACCGCGTCGAACACGCCGAGATGCTCACGCCCGAGACGATCGCCGCCTTCGCCGAACTCGGCCTCACCGCCTCCGTCCAGCCCGCCTTCGACGCCGCGTGGGGCGGCGAGGAGGGCATGTACGCCCAGCGGCTGGGCGTCGAGCGGGCCCGCACCCTGAACCCCTTCGCGGCCCTGCTGCGCGCGGGCGTCCCGCTCGCCTTCGGCTCCGACAGCCCGGTCACCCCCCTCGCCCCCTGGGGGACGGTCCGGGCCGCCGCCTTCCACCGCACCCCCGAGCACCGCGTGTCCGCCCGCGCCGCGTTCACGGCCCACACCCGTGGCGGCTGGCGCGCCATCGGCCGTGACGACGCCGGGGTCCTGGTCCCGGGCGCACCCGCCGACTACGCGGTCTGGCGCACGGAGGAACTGGTCGTCCAGGCCCCCGACGACCGGGTCGCCCGCTGGTCCACCGACCCACGCTCCGGCACCCCCGGACTGCCGGATCTGACCCCCGGCGGCGAACTCCCGGTGTGCCTGCGCACGGTGGTGGGCGGCCGGACCGTGTTCCTGCGGCCGAGCGAGTGATCTCCCGGACCGGCCCGGGGAAGATCACCCGTCCGCCCCACGACATACAGCCTCTGTCTCCTCCGCGCTGACCTGGGCATTGACGGGAAGTTCGCAGGTCAAGCGGCTGTTGACAGCCGACGGCGGGGGGCCGGTAGGTTCGGCGGAGTCCACCACCGGACGCCCCGCCCGGGGAACGCCCGCGCACTCGCCGCCGCGCCGCTGGGTCAGAGACGGTGTGCCGCACCGGCGCACCGCCACTGCCAGCCAGGCTCAGCGCCCGCGCCGCAGCGAGGGGAACGTGACGGCCGGTCGGGGAGGTGTGACCCGGACGGGGCCCGGGAGCTCAGTAGACAACGGCTTTCGGTAGACCCGCAGCCAGCGGATCCCGGGCCGGCCCGAAGAGCGCCGGGCCCCCATCCGCAGCAGGCCTGCGCGCACCGGGCTTTGTGCCCACCGCTACCGGGTAGGTACGTACATACAAGCCCAAAGGTACGTTCTTACCCCGCTCTCGTGGGTCCGACACCACCATACGAACGTCCTGTCACGTCAGCGCAGGCGACGGCCACTATGGTGGTCCCCTGCGTACGGACATGAAGGGGCAGTAGTGAACGACGGCGACGGGACCCTCGTGGCACAGGACCGGGGGAGGCAGTTCGGTCCGCTCGGCACGGCCTTGGTGATCATCCCGACCTACAACGAGGCGGAGAACATCAAGTCGATCGTCGGCCGGGTGCGCAAGGCTGTCCCCGAGGCTCACGTCCTCGTGGCCGACGACAACAGCCCCGACGGCACCGGCAAGCTCGCCGACGAACTGGCCGCCGGTGACGACCAGGTACGGGTTCTGCACCGCAAGGGCAAGGAGGGCCTCGGCGCCGCCTACCTGGCGGGCTTCCGCTGGGGTCTGGAGAACGACTACGGCGTCCTGATCGAGATGGACGCCGACGGCTCCCACCAGCCCGAGGAGCTGCCCCGTCTGCTCACCGCGCTGAAGAGCGCCGACCTGGTCCTGGGTTCGCGCTGGGTGCCGGGCGGCCGGGTGGTGAACTGGCCCAGGTCCCGCGAGGTCATCTCCCGGGGCGGCAGCCTCTACTCCCGTCTCGCCCTCGACCTGCCGCTGCGCGACATCACCGGCGGTTACCGCGCCTTCCGCCGCGAGACCCTGGAGGGTCTCGGCCTCGAGGAGGTCGCCTCCCAGGGCTACTGCTTCCAGGTCGACCTCGCCCGGCGGGCCGTCAAGGCCGGCTTCCATGTCGTCGAGGTCCCCATCACCTTCGTAGAGCGCGAGCACGGCGACTCCAAGATGAGCCGTGACATCCTCGTCGAGGCGCTGTGGCGGGTCACCGCGTGGGGTGTGGGGGAGCGGGTCGGCAAGATCACGGGCCGGGGCGCCGCCCAGCCGGAGCGTCCGCAGACGCCCGCCAGATCTCACCACGACGCCGCCCGGTCCGAAGGTGACGGCAAGTCTGGTGGTGCAGGCGGGTCCCACAGCGCCGGGAAGTCCCAGAGCGACGGCAGGTCTCACAGCGACGGCAGGTCTCACAGCGACGGCAGGTCTCACAGCGACGGCTGATCGTCCCCTTATGCCACTCTGAGCCGGGTCCGGGCACACTGGAGACATGACGACTGGCTCTCCGACCCCCGCATACCCGACCGGCGCCCAGCCCCGCCGTACCCAGCCCCGCCGCTCCCGCCTGCGGACGTTCCTTCCGCTGGGCCTCGCCGCGTGGCTGGTGCTGGAGATCTGGCTGCTGACCGTGGTCGCGGGCGCCACGAGCGGGCTGGTGGTCCTCCTGCTCCTCGTCGCCGGGTTCGTCCTCGGCGCCGTGGTGATCAAGCGGGCGGGGCGCCGGGCCTTCCAGAACCTGAACGAGACGCTCCAGCGGGGCACGCCGTCCGACCGGGGCGGCGGAAACGGCCTCATGATGCTCGGCGGGCTCCTCCTGATGATCCCGGGGCTGGCCTCCGACGTGATCGGACTGCTTCTGCTGCTCCCGCCGGTCCAGAAGGCGGTCAGCGGCTATGGGGAGCGCAAGCTGCGGGAGGCCGCGGGCACGCCCGGCACCCTGGGTGACGCCTTCCAGCAGGCCCGCATCCACCGCCCGGACGGCAAGGTGGTGCAGGGCGAGGTCATCAGGGACGAGCGGTGACCCCTCGGGGCTGACCCCGTCCTCCAGGGTCGGCTCCGGCCAGGGTCCCACTCCCGGGCCCGGCTCCCGGGGGCAACCCCCTGCGCGGTGGGGACGGCAGCACGACCACCGGGTGCACGACGACCGGCAGCACGACGACCGCGGGCGCCGTACGTGAAACACGTACGGCG